>NZ_JBNFOJ010000059.1:0-12827 GCF_057364705.1 Brevundimonas sp. CURTG3B2_SDJG | reverse complement strand
GGCGTGGAGCGGCGGCTGCGCGGCGGAGACGCGCTGGACATGGTCGAAGCCGGCGGCCGCGCTGGCCGAGGCGGACCCCGCCAACACCTCCGTCGGCCTGGGCGGCTGGCCTGACCGAGACGGCAAGGTGACGCTGGACGCCTGCGTGATGACCTGGGCCGGCGACATCGGCGCGGTCTGCGCGCTGGAGGACGTCAACCACGCCGTCTCGGTCGCCCGCGCCGTCATGGAGAAGACGCCCCACACCATGCTGGTCGGCGAAGGCGCGCGGGCTTTCGCCCTGGAACAGGGCTTCCCGACCGTCGCCATGCCGACGCCGCAGGCCGAGGTCGCCTGGCGCGAATGGCTGAAGACCGCCGACTACGCCCCCCGCATCAACCGCGAGAACACCGACTGGCGCGCCACGCCGGGCGGTCCGGCACCACGACACCATCGGCCTGCTGGCGATCGGCGCCGACGGCCGGATGGCGGGCGCCTGCACCACCTCGGGGCTGGCGTTCAAGATGCGCGGCCGGGTCGGCGACAGCCCCATCATCGGTGCGGGCCTGTATATCGACGACGAGGTCGGCGGCTGCACCGCCACCGGCGTGGGCGAGGACGTGGTCCGGGTCGCCGGCTCGCACGCGGTGGTCGAGGCGATGCGCGCGGGCCTGGACCCGACCGCGGCCTGCCGCCAGGTGATCGAACGGCTGGCCCACCTGCGCGGAACGAAGGTGGCGCGGTCACAGGTCGCCCTCCTGGCGCTGGACAAGCAAGGACGGGCGGGGGCCTTCGCCCTGCAGCCCGGCTTCACCTACGCCGTCACCGACATCGCCGGCCGGACGCGGATCGAACGCGCCGGCGCGCTTTTCGAGGCTTCATGACCACCACCCTGATCACCGACCACCTGACGCTGACGCCCGTCCAGATCTCGGATTTCGAGGACCTGACGGCGCTTTGGGGCGATCCCGCCTTCGCCACCGCGATCTTCCCCGCCGCCTTGTCTTCCGAGGAGGTCTGGTTCCGCCTGCTGCGCGACATCGGTCATTGGGAGGCGCTAGGCTACGGCAATTGGGCCATCCGCGAGACCGCGACCGGCCGCTATGTCGGCAGTGTCGGCGTGCTGGATTATCGCCGGATCATGGAGCCGGCCTTCGACGCGCCCGAGCTGGGCTGGGGCGTCGCGCCGCGCTTCCAGGGCCAGGGCCTGGCGTTCGAGGCCCTGTCGGCCGCCCTGGCCTGGTGCGACGACAGCCTGGCCGCGGCGCGCACGGTCTGCATGATCTCGCCCGGCAACGCCCGTTCGCACGCCCTGGCCCGGCGCGTCGGCTACGTCCCCTACGCCGAGACCGAGTACAAGGGCGCGCCGGTGACCCTGCTGGAGCGCCTCGCCGTCTGATGCGTTGCTTGGGGCATGGCGATGCCCGATTACGACGCCTGGTTCGCGGACTACGCCCGTCTGTACACCGACGCGCTGGAGGGGCGGCTGGATGTCGCCGCCATCCGCGCCCGGTTCACCAAATGCTTCCTGGCCGCCGGGCCCCAAGGGGTGAACTGCGCAAGGAACGGCCTGCTGTTCAGCCTGGTCTTGCGACGCGGCTACGCCTTCTATCGAAGGATCGGCACGCGTCGGATGCGGGTCGTCGGCGTCCAGGCGACCGAACTGTACGAGGGGCACGACAGCGTGCGGGTCTCCTACCAGGCCGACTACACCCGTCCGGACGGCTCGGACCTGACCATTCCGTTCGACATCGTCTACCTGCTTCGGCGCCAGGACGGGCCCAGGATTTTCGCCTTCCTCGCCGGCGACGAGATGGAGCTCTACAGGCGCCACGGGCTGGTCAATGATCGAGGCAAACCGGCCGCCGCGTAGCCTGCCATTAAGGTTTACGGGGCAAGCTGGCCGGACAACCCGGAGTGCGTCCGCCCATGCCCATGCCCGTCGAAGAGCTTCGCAGCCATCTGGTCGAGGCCTTTCCCGACGCCGAGATCGCCATCGACGATCTGGCGGGCGATGGCGACCACTATCGCGCGCGGATCGTCTCGACGGCCTTCGCGGGCATGCCCCGCGTGAAGCAGCACCAGCTCGTCTACGCCGCGCTGAAGGGCAAGATGGGCGGCGAATTGCACGCGCTGGCGCTCGAAACCTCGGCCCCGGGAGCCTGACGCCATGCGTTACCGCCCCTTCGGATACGCGGGCCAGGCCGTCTCGGCCCTGACGCTCAGCCTGGGCGCCCGCGACATCGCCGGCGGCCCCGAGGCCGGGCGCGAACTGATCTATTCGGCGCTTGAGGCCGGCATCAACTCCTACCGGCTGGAGACCGCCGACCCGGTGCTGGCCGAGGTCCTGGGCGAGGCCCTGCGCCACGTGGACCGCAAGCTGGTCCAGATTTCCATCATGCTGGGCGCCGGCGACGGACGCCGCGGCTCGGATCGGGACTTCTCGGCCGAGGGCATGACGGCGGCCATGGACCGGGCCCTGCACGCCTCGGGCCTGGGCTGGTTCGACCTGGCCATCCTGGACGAGCCGGGCGACCACGAATTGCCCCAATCCTCCCTGAACGCGCTGAAGGCGCTCCGGGCCACCGAGCGGGTGCGCCTGCTGGGCGTGTCGGGCGAAGGCGAGGTGATGGACACCTATGTCTCGACCGGCGCCTTCGACGTGCTGGCGACGCCCTATCACGTCAACTCGCCCTGGCAGATCCGCCACCGCCTGCGGATCGCGCGAGAGCAGGACATGGCCATCTTCGTCTACGGCTACTTCCCCGAAAGCCTGGACACGGCGCGCAAAGCCTCGACCGCGCACCAGGAGAAGAAGGGCTTCTTCGGCTTCGGCAAGTCGTCCGGACGGCCCAAGAACGACCCGCTGGCGGGCGCCGGGACGTTCGCCTTCCTGCACCAGACCGCCAACTGGCCGGCCGAGTCGATCTGCCTAGCCTACGCCATGACCGACCCGGCCGTGTCCAGCGTGCTGATCGAGGCCTCCGACGTGGAGCGCCTGAACGCCTTGGCGCTGGTGCCCGATCGCGACATGCCGCCTGGCCTGGCCGCCCAGATCGAAATGGCCCGCATCGCCGGGGCCAAGGCGGCCTGATCCGCCCCTCCCCGCCCTACTTCTGGCGGGGGCTCTCCAGACCCTGGTAGGTCATCTCCAGCCGGCCCGCGCGTCGCGCCCTGACCGCCCGCGCCAATTGCTCGGCGGCGATACGCACCTCGGCCTGCACGTCCTCGTCCCGATCCAGGGCGTCGTGGCTGGTGGCGTACGGCTCCCAGTAACCGATGTAGCGGTCGATCTCGGCGTCGGGGCCCGCGGGCGTGAACTTCATGAACTTCAGCCAGTCCGAGAGCGACCGGCGGACGTTCTCGGCCCCCTCGACGTCCCCATGCACGACCACGGAGAAGATCCGCCCCTGCAGATGGCGCGGATAGGCCCAGCCCTTCAGCTCCTCCGCCTTCGCCTTCCTGGCGTCCTTGCCCTGGGTCAGGGTGGGATCCGGGTTGCCGCCGTCGGCGCAGACCATCCGGTCCATCATCAGCTTCAACGGGCTTGAGACCTGATACCAGTTCACCGGTGTCACTATGAACACGCCGTGCGCCTCCGCCCACATGGGGTAGATGTCGTTCATCCAGTCGTTCACCTGCCCCAGCGAATAGTTGGGGTAGCAGCTGCAGGGCCAGTGGCAGAGCGCCGCCGACGTCGAGAAGCAGGCCTTGCAGGGATGGATCTCGCGCCCGAACTCCGACGCCAGGCGCGACAGGTCCAGGATCCGGGTCTCGATCCCGGCCAGCTTCAGCGCCCGATCGGCGATCTCGACCAGCCGGTAGGATTTGGACATCTCGCCCGGACAGGTGTGCTCGGAGCGGGACGAGCCGTTGATCAGCAGAACCTGCAGCGGGCCCTCGGGGTCCAGGAACCGCGCCTGAGCCGCCTCGATCATCGCCTTGGCGTTGAGCCAATCAATCGCCAGGTCGTAGTCCGGGTCGGCGTAGCCGGGGCCGGCCTTGCGGGTCACGGGCGACTTCCGACCTTCGGAATAGGCTTCCCATGCGACGTCGGCGATCCTTTCCAGCTCCGCCCGCAGCGGCGTGAAGGCCGGGTCGGCGAACCGGCTCAGATAGCGCGCCCGGAAGTCGGCCCGGTTCAATTTGGGAGACGGCGTCCCCTTGCGCGGTTCCGGCGTTTGCATTCGGCTCCTTCCGCCCGGCGGGCCTTCCGTCGAACAACGTCAGGTCCGGCGCCCCGTTCCGGCGCGGCGACCGGCGCCCTTGACCGCCGCCTCGCCGGTCCCTAGCTGACGGCCTGAACCGAAAGGCCCTCCCCGTGACCGACCAAGCCGTCGCCGACCCCGTCCACGCCTTCATCGCCGATACGGTGAAGCAGCATGACGTCGTGCTGTTCATGAAGGGTACGCCCGACGCGCCGCGTTGCGGTTTCTCCTCGCTGGCCGTGCAGATCCTGGATCACATCGGCGCGCCGTTCGTCGGCGTGGACGTCCTTCAGGACGAGGCCCTGCGCGAGGGCATCAAGGCCTTCACCGACTGGCCGACCATCCCGCAGCTGTACGTGAAGGGCGAGTTCGTCGGCGGCTCGGACATCGTGCGCGAGATGTTCAACGCGGGCGAGCTTCAGACCCTGATGGCCGACAAGGGCGTACCCCTTGGCTCGGAGTCGGGCGACCTCGACGCCTGATGCCGCGCGCCCAGCTGGAGCCGCGCGCGGACCGCGAGATTTTCGAGCTTCCCCTCGAGGTCCGGCCCGAGCACATCGACGAGAACGGCCACGTCAACAACGTGGTCTACGTCGGCTGGCTGCAGGATGCCGGCACGGCCCACTGGAACGCCCGCTTCGACGCCGAGACGCGCGCCAAATGGTCGTGGGTCGGCACCCGGCACGAGATCGACTACTTCCGCCCCCTGATGCCCGATGCGACGGGCGTGAAGGCCCGCACCTGGGTCGGGGATCCCCAGGGGCCCCGCTTCAACCGCTACGTCCGCATCGAAGACGCCGACGGCAAGCTGTGCGCCCAAGGCGTGACCGAATGGGTGCTTGTCGACGCCAAGAGCATGCGTCCCGCCCGCATTCCCGCAGAGATGTTGCCGGCCTTCGAGCGGCGCTGATCGCCTATCCGCGCCGCGCCCATTCGCCCAGCATGGGGAAATAAGGCCGGTCCGGCTCGCGTTCGCAGGCCTCGACGATCTGAGGAAACTCCGCCTCGAAGCGGTCCCATTGCCGGCCCTGGGCGCGGGCGGCCTCCCGGTTCGGCGTGTCCGGCAGGCCCGCGACCAGCAGAAGGCCACGCGAGATGTTGAAGATCTCAGCCTCCTTCAGCGGCCGCTCGGGCCAGGCCTGCTGGAACCAGCGCACCTGCCGCGCCATGCCGGCGCAGGTCACGGCCTCGTCGGCGGCGCTGAATTCGACCTTCGCACGGTAGCGCGTGACCTGTGACGGCGCCCGAAAGCCGGCCCCCTCCAGCAGCCGGACCGCCTCGGCGTCCAGCAGGTCCGACCGCGACGATTCCACGACCGTCGCGGCGCCCTTGCTTCCGTCCGGCTGGACCGTGATCTCCAGAACGACCGAGCCGGTGTGGCCGGCCGCGACCCCCGCCTCGCTGCGCGCCTCGAGCCTCTGCCGCAACTCGACCAGAGGCGGGTCCGAGGACGTGGCGACGGCCGGATCCTGTCCGACCAGCAAGGCGAGCAGCAGTGACAGCATTGAACCCTCCCCAGGCCGAACCAGTTTCGCCGGAAGGCGCGATGGATTCAACCTTGGGGACAGGCCTCAGAGCCGCGTCGGATTGACCAGGCGCGCCTCTGTCCCAGGCTCCAGGCCCAGTTCGGACAGCGACCAGCTGACCTCCACGCCGTCGGGGACCAGCGCCTTGCACAGGTCGGCGTCGGTGCGGCGAAGCGCGATCTCGGTCCGGCCGTCGCTGGCCGGGGCCAGGTCGACGGCGAAGTCCGCCGCGTCGGTGCAGCCGTTGGAGTCCACCCGCACGACCAGCCGGCCGTCCGCGATCCGGGCGCCGCGCACCGCTTCCAGCGACGGCGGGGCCTGGTCGCTGAAGCGGACGACGACGTCCTTCTCGCCGCCTTCGTTCGCATAGATCACGCAGCCCGACAGCACGGGCGCGGCCAGGGCGGCGGCGATCAGGACCCGCATCACTCGGCGGCGTCCGGCGCCTGATGAATGACGCGGGTGGTCGGCTTCTCGGTGGCCACGATGATGCAGCCGCCCAGCGAGGGCGCCGCGATGATGAGGGCGAGAGCGAGAGCGATACGACGCATGAGGAAGTCCCCTTCCGGACGATGAGAGTGCGCTTCCGTGTTTCGAAGCTTGGCCTTATCTGCCGTCTCTCAGGCTGAATGGCACGTGAACAATCGGACAGCTGCGGACCGTCTCAACTCGGCGGCATCTGGTAGGGGTTCTCGACCGACACCCGGGCCCCGGGGGCCAGGCCCAGCTCGCGGAACGACCAGCGCACCTCGATCCCCTCGGGCCGCGCTCCGTCGCAGCGATCCTCCTTGAGGCGGCGCAGGGTGATGACCGAGGTGTCGCCGCTGCGGCGCACCACGGGGTTCAGGTCCGCCTTGCGGGTGCAGCCGTTCGAACTGACCCAGAACACCGCCTGGTCCTGGGCGATGGCCGCGGCGTGGATGGGTTCGATCTGGCCTTCGGCCACCGCCGTCTGATCGCCGGGCGCGAGGCTGCTCAGCAAGGCGCACCCCGACAGGGCGGGGAACAGCGCCAGCGAGGCGAGCATGACCGACGATCGCATCCGGGCCTCCCGCCTGAATCCTGAACCCGCGGATTGTGCGCGTGTTCGTTCCGTAAGGGAACCGGGCGTTCGCCCTTATGGCCTGCTCGTCAGCTCGGGTGCGCGGACCGGGAGGCCGGCGGACCGCTGATGCGCAGAGGCGCCGCCGCCTCAAAGGCCCGCAGATCCTCCGGATCGCTGCGATAGGGCCCCAATCCCGCCGCATAGGCCGCCAGGGCCAGCAACAGCAGGCCAGACGGTTCGACGCGCCCCTGCTCAATCTCGATGATGGCGTGCCGGCCGACGCCCAGAGCCTCGCCCAGCGCGGCCTGACTCAGCCCGTGACGGAACCGGAACGCCCTGAAGTCGGCGGCCCCCATGGGGTCACGCCTCGACCCCGACGGGCCGCAAGGTGATCACCCGTTCTTCGCCCCGGAAGACATGGGCCGCGACCCCGCTGGCGTGCTGGGCCAGCAGATGGCGGGCCTCGTCGGCGGCGGCCTTCGGACTGTCTGCGGCCAGAGGCTCCATGTGCGGAACGCTGAGAATGTCTGATTCAATGAAACAAAAGTAGGTCACGGACTCCTCCCGAACCGACCAGGCGGGAGTATGCGGCGTGCGCTACCGATCTCTTCCAGCCGCGGACGCCCGTTGTTTACGGCCCGCGATGAGTGAACCCTGCGCCCTTTCCTCAAGCAAAGATAGACCGCTACCGTACACAACGGCGTGTCGCTCGTTAAAACCCTGCAAAGCCAAGAAAAAGGTCCCGGATTTCTCCGGGACCTTTCCAGCTTCGCTGTCGTCGGCGTCGCGATTACGACGAATAGTATTCGACGACCAGGTTCGGCTCCATCTTCACCGGGAACGGCACGTCGGCCAGTTCCGGGACGCGGACGTAGCGGACCGAGAAGCCGCGGTCGCCGATCTCCAGATAGTCCGGCACGTCGCGTTCCGACGACTGCTGGGCTTCCAGGACCAGGGCCATGTTGCGGCTCTTTTCCTTGACCTCGATCACCTGGCCCGGCTTCACGCGGTACGAGCCGATGTCGACCTTCTTGCCGTCGACGGTCACGTGGCCGTGGCTGACGAACTGGCGGGCGGCCCAGACGGTCGGGACGAACTTGGCGCGGTAGACGATGGCGTCCAGGCGCGATTCCAGCAGGCCGATCAGGTTTTCCGAGCTGTTGCCCTTGCGGCGCGTGGCTTCGGCGTAGATCGACGAGAATTGCTTCTCGGTGATGTTGCCGTAGTAGCCCTTCAGCTTCTGCTTGGCCTTCAGCTGCAGGCCGAAGTCAGAGACCTTGGACTTGCGGCGCTGGCCGTGCTGACCAGGGCCGTAGGAACGCTTGTTCACCGGGGACTTCGAACGGCCCCACAGGTTTTCACCCATGGCCCGGTCGAGCTTGTACTTGGCGCTATGGCGCTTGGACATAAGTCACTCTCTATGTTGATGCGGCCCGGTCTCTCCCGGATTGGAGAGACGATCCCAACGGCGGTCCACGCATCGTCCGTCATGAAACACGCCTCCGACCGAGGCCGGGTGCGTGAAGGCGGGGCTTATGCACATGGACGTAGTTTAAGTCAACGCCGGGCGGGTTTCGTGGTGGGATGCGAACGACCCAGGAGAGGATTTCCGATGACGGCTCCGCGAGCGACCGCCCTGGCCCTGACGGCCTTGTTCATGACAGGGGCTCCAGCCCTGGCGGAGGTTCCCGACGGGCCCGCGATCGACGCGGCCGTCGCCCGGCTGATGCAGCAGACCCATGCGCGCGGCCTGGCCGTCGCTGTCGTCGACGAAGGCCGCGTCGCCTACGTCCAGGCCTATGGCGAGCGCGACGCCTCGGGCCGCCGCCTGACGCCCGACACCATCATGTACGGCGCCTCCCTGACCAAGACCGTCTTCGCCTATTCGGTGCTTCAGCTGATCGACCAGGGGGTGGTGGACTTGGACCGGCCCGTCGCGGAGATCCTGCCCGACCTTCCCTCGATGTACGACGAGCACATCGCCGACTACTGGTCCGACTGGCGCGGCCTGGCCGACGATCCCCGCTGGCGGAGGATCACCCCGCGCGTCAGCCTGACCCACTCGACCGGCTTCTCCAACTTCTACTGGGACGAGCCGGACCAGCGCCTGCGCATTCATTTCGATCCCGGCACGCGCTACGCCTATTCCGGCGATGGCCTGATCCTGATCCAGTTCATGGTCGAGAAGGGGCTGGGCCGCGACTATGGCCGGATCCTGCAGACCGGCGTGTTCGATCCCTTGGGAATGACCAACACCAGCCTGAAGTGGCGCCCGGACTTCGCGGCGAACCTCGCGGACGGTTGGAAGGCGGACGGGTCGCCCGAGCCCCACGACGAGCGCAGCAAGGTCCGCGTCGCAGGCTCGATGGATACCACCATCACGGACATGGGCCGGTTCGCCGCCGCCCTGATCCGCGGCGAAGGGCTGAGCGCCGCCTCCCGGGCCGAAATGGTCCGCCCGCAGTTGCCGATCACCACCGCCAGCCAGTTCCCGACGCTGCAGGACGAACTGCCGGCCGACCAGCGTCGTCCCGACCTGCAGGCCGGTCTGGGCGTGGTGACCTTCACCGGGCCGCAGGGCCAGGGCTTCTTCAAGGGCGGCCACAACGACTCGACCGGCAACACCATGGTCTGTCTGGAACAGGGCCGGCGCTGCATCGTGATCCTGTCCAACGACGTCCGCGCCGAGCCGGGTTTCGCCGACCTGGTTCGCGCCGTCCTGGGCCAGGCGGGCGTGCCCTACGACTGGGAGTACGGCCGCGACTAGGTCCTCCTCATCCGTTCACCCCGGCGGCCCTTACCCCGCCAGCGCCGCCCGTTCCGGTTCCGCGAGGTCGTTCCCGCCGTCCGGCGCGATGATCAGGGCGTCTATGGCGGTGCCGTTCTGGCTGTCGCGCTCGGGCCGGCCCAGCAGATAGCCCTGGGCTTCGTTGCAGCCTTGCTCGCGCAGGAACTGCAGCTGGCCGCTGGTCTCGACCCCCTCGGCCAGCACCGGGATGTCCAGGCTTTCGCCCAGGGCCAGCACGGCGCGGATGATGGCGCGCGACTGCGGACTGGCGTCCACCTCGGACATGAACGACCGGTCCAGCTTGATCTTGTCGAAGGGGAAGGCCCTGAGCGTCGACAGCGACGAATAGCCGGTGCCGAAATCGTCCATGGCGATCGACACGCCCAGGAGCTTCAGCTGGCGCAGGACATGGGTGGTCCGGTTCAGGTCCGAGATCATCGCCGTCTCGGTGATCTCCAGCTCCAGCCGGCTGGGCGACAGCCCGGTCTCGACCAGGATCTGGTGCACCAACCTCGGCAGGTCCGTGTGCGACAGCTGCACCGGCGACAGGTTCACCGCGATCTTGTGGGGCTCCGGCCAGCCGGCCGCCTCGGCGCAGGCCTTGCGCAGCACCCACTCGCCGATCTGCAGGATCAGGCCGGTCTCCTCGGCGATCGGGATGAACTCGGACGGCGAGATGAAGCTTCCGTCCGGCTGGCGCCAGCGCAGCAGCGCCTCGAAGCCCGTCACCTTGCCCGTCTCCAGCGAGGCCTGGACCTGGTAGTGCAGCT
The DNA here is from genome assembly GCF_057364705.1 of Brevundimonas sp. CURTG3B2_SDJG. Classification (NCBI taxonomy): domain Bacteria; kingdom Pseudomonadati; phylum Pseudomonadota; class Alphaproteobacteria; order Caulobacterales; family Caulobacteraceae; genus Brevundimonas; species Brevundimonas sp. CURTG3B2_SDJG. Next base: position 2,511 of record NZ_JBNFOJ010000059.1, on the reverse strand, counting down.
CGAACCGATCCGCGTCCATGGCCTCGCGCAGGCCCTGGGTGATCCGGCGCCGCTCGCGCACGGCCTCGTCCATCGCGCCCTCGTAGAAGCAGATGTCGTCGGTCAGCGAGGCCTTGGCGCGATACATCGCCAGGTCGGCGTCATTGATCAGCACCGAGGCTTCGGCGGCGTCGTCGGGCCATACGGCGATGCCGATGCTGGCGCCGCATTGCAGCTCGGCGTGCTCGGCTTCCACCGGCGTCAGGACGGCGTTGCGCAGGCGCTCGGCCGCGTCGAAGGCCTGGACCCGATCCTCGATCGGCACGATGGCCACGAACTCGTCGCCGCCCAGGCGCGCCACGAACTCGCCCTCGTGGGTCGCCTCCTTCATCTGGCCCGCGACGTGGACCAGCAGCTGATCTCCGACCGCGTGGCCGTACAGGTCGTTGACCTCCTTGAACCGGTCCAGGTCGATGGCCAGCAGGGCGAAGCTCTGACCCGGTTCGGCGACGGCGATCTGGCGGTTCAGCTTCTCCAGGAACGAGGCGCGGTTCGGCAGGCCGGTCAGGCTGTCGTTGCGGGCCAGGTGGGCGATGCGGCGCTCCTGCGCCAGGCGGGCGCGCAGGTCGCGCACCGCGAAGACGCGGAAATGACCCTGGCCGTCCTCGCGTCGCTCCTCGCGCACCGCGACCTCGACCGGAATGGCCTGGCCGTCGCAGGCCTTCAGTTCGCTCTGGATCAGGATCCCGCCATGCATGTCCTGGGCCTGATCGATCCAGGCGCCGACCGCGGTGCCCGTCAGGGCCTCGGCCGGGGCGCCGCACAGGTCGGCGAAGGCGGCGTTGGCGATCACGATGCCGCCCTCGCCTTCGACCAGCATGCCGTCGACGCTGCCTTCGATCAGCTGGTTCAGGCGCTTCTGGGCCAGGCGACGGGTCTGCTCCTCCAGCGCATGGCTGGCCATGGCGACGCTCAGGATCAGGAAGGCCACGGCCGCGACGCCGGCGGCCATCAGGCCGCGCGCGGTCTCGCCCGTCGCGGCGCCCTCCAGCGGCGCGAGCGGCTGCACGACCAGCGCGCCCATGGCGGTGAAGTGAAGGGCGACGATGGTCAGCACCATCAGTCCAGGCGCGATCAGCGCCGCGCGCCCTGCAGGCCGCGCCGGGCCTGAACGAAGGTCAGCCCGCCGCCGACCATGGCGGCGATCACCGAGGCGGCGACGTAGGGAATGGACCAGGTCACGAAGGCCTCAGCCGTGAAGGCGGCCATGCCGGTGTAGTGCATGGCGGTCACCGCCAGGCCGAACAGCACTCCGCCCAGCACGCCCGCGCCACGCATGGGCAGCGACCCGGCGGACAGGGCCGCCGCGCAGCCGACCATGGCGACCAGCAACGACAAGCCGGTCAGCAACGGTTCGTAGGTGGTCTCCGCGCCGGGCTGATAGGCCAGCATGGCGACGAAATGGGTGCACCAGATCGTGGCGCCGCCTGCGATGGCGGCCATGAAGCCCCAGGACAGCCGCGCGCCGCGTGCGCCGGTGCGCAGCTTCTCGTACAGGCGGACCGTGATGAACGATCCCAGGACGCAGATCAGCGCCGCCAGCCCGACCATGAAAAGATTATGTTCGCCGATGAGGCAGGAGAGGATGCGCATCGCGACCGCCGCAGAGAAGAAAAGCGACCCTGCATTACCGCACAGCTATAATCTTCCACCTAACACTTAAGCTTAACTTCGATTCACGAACGCACACCTACTAGTCGCGATACAGAATAGAATACAACCATCGCATGCATGACTAGTAGAAGTACGCAATCGAGTTCGACAACCTCAGTCGAACATCACCACAACGTTGTGCGGGGAAACGCCGGGCTCTCGGGCGCGGGCGCGGCGTCCCAGGGTCCGCCCCGGCCGAACGCCTCGATGGAGGCGTAACGCCCGAGCGTGCGGTAACCCGACAGCAGATAGGGCAGCCCCTCGGCGGTCAGCGGCTCGACCCCGTCGCTGACGTGGAAATGCAGGTGCGGACCCGACGCCTGCCCGGTGAAGCCCAGGGCCCCGATCACCTGTCCGCGCCGCACCCGGTCACCCGGCCGGACACGCAGGCCGGGGCTCAGGTGCTCGTAGAATGCATAACGCCCTTCGCCGATGTCGAGGACGACGTAGTTGCCCGCGGCGTCGCGCAAGGTCGACGGACCGCCGCCGTCCAGGTCGGCCGGATCCGGAGCCCCGTCGCGGGTCCGAACTACCGTCGCGTCCGCCACCGCCAGGACCTCGGCCCCGTAGGAGAAGTCGGCGGTCAGAGCCTTGTCGTCCGCCCGCCTAGTGGCGCCGGCCTGGTCGACCCGGATCCAGTCCACGGCGAAGCGGCCCGGCACCCGCGCCGGCCGTCGACGGCATAGGCGACACGGCGGTGCCCCGCGCTCCATCTCGGGCTGATAGACCGCCACCCACGGCCCGCCTCGCAGCGGCGGACCCAGCACCGGCAGGGGGCGCGCCTCGACGGCGATCTCCGCCGTTGTTGGACCACCGTCG
>NZ_JBNFOJ010000058.1:0-12912 GCF_057364705.1 Brevundimonas sp. CURTG3B2_SDJG | reverse complement strand
CGACCGTCGCCGCCGACCTGGCGGTGGAGGCCGAGGTCCGGGGCCTGGTCCCGGCGGCCGTGGAGGCGCTGGGGCCGCTGACGGCGCTGGTCAACAACGCCTCGGTGTTCGAGGACGACCGGGTCGGCGGCCTGGGGCGCGGGACCTGGGACGCCCATATCGAGACCAATCTGCGCGCGCCCATCGTGCTGGCCGAGGCCTTCGCGGGCCAGGCGCCGGACGGATCGGCGATCGTCAACCTGCTGGACCAGAGGGTGCTGAAGCCCGATCCGCGCTTCTTCTCCTACGCCCTGTCGCGCAACGGTCTCTGGTGGGCGACGCGGACCCTGGCCCAGGCGCTGGCGCCGCGGGTGCGGGTGAACGGCGTGGGGCCGGGGCCGACCCTGCCGTCGGTGCACCAGACCCCCGAGGACTTCGCCGCCGAGGCCGGGGGCGTGCTGCTGCAGCGGGCCGGCAGCCCCGAGGCGGTGGCGTCGGCGGTGCGCTGGCTGGTTGAAGCCGAGCTGGTGACGGGCCAGATGATCGCCGTCGACGGGGGCCAGCACCTGGCCTGGAAGACCCCGGACATCGTGGAGTAGAGACCGTGGCCGCATCCTCCTCCCCCCTGCCCTTCCCATCGCCCGGCGCCCCGGTCCACGAGGGCCTGACCGTCTTCGTGCGCGGGCTGGAGGTGGCCGCCGGCATCGGGGTGTACGACCACGAGCAGGGCCGGCTGCAGCGGCTGGTCATCGACGTGGCGCTGGAGCTGGCGCCGGCCCCGGTCGAGCGGCTGGCCGACACCATCAACTACGAAAAGGTCGCCCAGGCGGCGCGCGGGATCGCGGCCGAGGGCCACGTCGGCCTGGTGGAGACCTTCGCCGAGCGGCTGGGCGCGGCCATGCTGGAGGACCCGCGCGTGCGGCGCTGCACGGTGCGGATCGAGAAGCCGGGCGCCCTGGGCGACGACGCCGTGCCGGGCTGCGAGCTGATCCTGGGGCGGTGAGGCCGCAGCTGGCCCTGGGAGCGGTTGCGCCGGGCGAGCGGGGCCGTCATACCTGACCGTGGACTCGAAGGACCTCCGATGGCCGAAACCGGCGATCCCAGACATCCGGCCGGCGACGCCCCGGACGACCACGACGACCTGATCGGCTTCTCCAGCCCGGCGTCGCTGCAGGGCCGCGCCCGCGAGCCGGAGGAGGAGCCTGAACCGGAGCCCCGCGCCGGCCGCCGCCGCCGAGCGGGACCTGGTTCGATCCGCCCGAGCCGGAGCCGGAGCCCACGCTGCGGGAGGAACCGGTGGTCGAGCCCGTCTTCGCGCCCAAGCCCGAACCGGCGCCCCGCCCGGCCCGGGCCGAATCGGTGTTCGAGCCCTCGCCCCGCCTTCGCCGCCCCCGCCCCGCGCGGCGCCGCCCGGCCGCCCCGGCCGAGACGCCCGGCGGCATGGGGCTGTACGCCGTCTACGCCCTGATCCTGTTCGCCGTGCCCACCCTGGGCGTGTCGGCGGTGATCGGCCTTTTGGCCGTGACCGGCCGCGACGGGCCGCAGGACGAGCTGGCGCGCACCCATTTCGTCTATCAGCAGCGCACCCTGTGGGCCGCGGCGGTGGCCGCCGTGGCCGGGATCATCCTGCTGGCCGCGCCCTTCGCCCTGGGGGTGCCGATCCTGTTCCTGCTGGCGCTGTGGACCGTGCTGCGCGGCGCCTCGGGCGTCTGGACCCTGAAATCGGGCCGGCCGATCGCCGACCCGCGCAGCTGGTGGATCTGAGGAGACCCGCGCATGTCCTACGTCCCCCCCGAAGAGCGCGACCGCGCCGAGTTCCGCCCCGGCGGCGAGGGCGAGGGCAAGGTCCCCGCCCTGGCGGTGTGGGCGCTGTACCTGCTGTCGATCCCCAGCGCCAACATCCTGGTGCTGGTCGGCCTGGTGGTCGCCTATGCGGCGCGCAGCTCGGCGACGGGCCTGGCCCGGGCGCACATGGACGCCCAGATCCGCCTGTTCTGGTCGGTGTTCTGGTGGACGGTGGCCTGCTGGATCGCCATCGCGGTGAGCATCCTGTTCTCGGTGATCCTGATCGGCCTGCCCTTCCTGTTTATCTTCGGGATCCTGTGGTTCCTGATCAGCGTCTGGTTCACGGTGAAGAGCCTGTTCGGCCTTCTGGCCCTGCTCGGCGACCGGGCGCCCTGATCACGACTGCGAGGTTTCGCGGTTCGGCGGGGAACGCCGGGGCGGGGACCGGCTTTCCGTAGTGTCGGTTCGCCGACACAAGGGACCCACGCCATGACCGATTTCCGCGACGTCCGCGCCGAGCACCGCTTCGAACAGGGCTTCGTCGACCCTGAGGGCCAGACGCGCGCCGTGTTCGCCGAGTATGCGGTGCAGGACGGGACGCGGATCATCCTGCACGTCGAGGCGGACCCGGCGCTGCGCGGCGGCGGGGCGGCGGGGCGGTTCATGCAGGCCCTGGCCGACCATGCGCGGGCCGAAGGCCTGAAGCTTCTGCCCCGCTGCAGCTACGCCGTCCTCTGGCACCGCCGGCACCCCGAGTACGACGACGTCCTGGCCGCCTAAGGACGCTCAGCCGTAGCCGCCGATGATCGGCAGGACCTCGCCGGTGATGTAGCTGGAGCACTGGGGCGAGGCCAGGAAGACGAAGGCGGGGGCGATCTCCTCGGGCTGGGCCGGCCGCTTCATCACGGTCTTGGCGCCGAACTGGGCGACCTTGTCGGCGGGCTGGTCGGCGGGGTTCAGCGGCGTCCAGACCGGGCCGGGGGCCACGACGTTCACCCGGATCGCCTTGGGCGCCAGGTGCGTGCCCAGGGACCGGGCGAAGGCGTGGATGCCGCCCTTGGTCATCGAATAGTCCAGCAGCTTCTCGCTGCCCGTGATGCCGGTGACCGAACCCGTCATGACGATCGAGGCGCCCGGCTTCAGGTGCGGGACGGCGGCCTTCACCAGGTTGAAATAGCCGTAGAGATTGGTCTTCAGCGTGCGGTCGAAATGCTCGAGGGTGAGGTCCTCCAACGCCTCGACGTGCTCCTGGAAGGCGGCGTTGGGGACCACCACGTCCAGCCGCCCGAAGGCCTCCAGCGCCGCCTGGACCGCGGTCTCGCAGAAGGCGGGGTCGGCGACGTCGCCCTTCAGCACCAGCGCCTTGCGGCCCTCGGCCTCGACCGCCAGGCGGGTCTGCTCGGCGTCCCGGTCCTCATCGAGGTGGCACAGGGCGACGTCGCAGCCCTCGCGGGCGAAGAGAACCGCCACGGCGCGGCCGATGCCGCTGTCGCCCCCGGTGACGATGGCGGCCATGCCCTCCAGCTTGCCCGACCCCTTCCAGAAGGGGGCGTCGTAGAGGGGGCGGGATCCAGGGCGGCCTCCTCGCCGGGCTTGCGCTGGTGCTGCTTGGGGAACGGGGGCTCGGGATAGGGCCGCGCGCCGGCCTGGACCGCGCCCCCGCCCTTCCCGCCCGGGGGCGGTCCGGCCTTCGCGTCGATCTGACCCTGAATCTTCCGCTCGTGATCGGCGATGCGGTCCGCGCGGGCCTCGAAACGGTCGTCCATCGTTCGACTCCTTCGACTGTTCAGAAAGAGAAGCCGATGGAGCGCCGGGCCGTTCCCGCGCATTATGCCGTTCGACGGACGCGAGGGTCCGGCGAGGAGGCGCCATGTCCGGGCTTGATCTCGATGCCGTCGGCGCGGCCGCGGGGCCGCTGCAGACCTGGGTCCTGCCCGCCCTTCTGGGTCTGGGCCTGGCGTCGGCGACGGGGCTCAGAACCTTCCTGCCGATGCTGATGCTGGCGGTGGCGGCCAAGTTCGAGCTGTTCGGAATCCGGCTCATCGACCAGATGGACTGGCTGGCGTCCTGGCCGGCCATCTCGGCCCTGGCGATCGCGACGGTCGCCGAGTTCGCCGGCGACAAGGTGCCGGCCATCGACCACGCGCTAAACGTGATCGGCTATGTGACGCGGCCGGTGGCGGGCGCGATCGCGGCAGGCAGCGTCTTCTGGGCGGTGGATCCCACGGCGGCCGCGATCGCCGGGGTGATCGTGGGCGCGCCCGCGGCCCTGGCCTTCAACGCCGCCCAGACCGGAGCCCGAGTGACCTCGACGGCCACGACGGGAGGATTGGGCAATCCGGTGGTGTCCTTCATCGAGGACGTGCTGGCCTTCGTCACGGTGATCCTGGCCTTCCTGGCGCCGATCATCGTGCCGGTCGTTCTGATCGTGCTGGCGATCCTGGTCTTCCGCCTGGCGCGCCGCATCCGCGATCGGAACGACCCCCGCAACGACCCGACGCCGGCCTAGAGGCGCGCCCCACGATGGCTTTCAGCGTCTCGGCCCTCGGGACGGCAGGTCCGAGGCCAGCCGCCCGGCGAGTTCGCGGGCCCCCACCGGATAGGCGTCGCCGCCGTCGGCGATCTCGCGGGCCATGGCGGCGGCCTGGAGCAAGACCTTTTCCAGCGCCTCGACCTGTTCGACCGCCAGGGCCCGCGCCTCGAGCTGCAGGCGGCGGACCCGCTCCGCCGTCGTTTCGGGCTGGCGCATCAGGTCGTAGATTTCGGCCTCGGCCTGGACGAGACGCAGATCGGGCTGGGCGGGCGGACGCTTAGGCATGAGATATCTCCTGCCAAGGCAAAGCCGGGGCTTGGCCAGATGTTCCCGTCGCCGACGATCCGAGGCGCAGGTCGCGGCCCGGTGTGACTCTCAGGCCTCAGGTCTGGTCCCGACCGTGCTCAGGCGGCCTCGCCGCGCGCCTCCAGTCGGGCTTCGGCGTCGCGCACGGCCTCGATCGCGCGGTCCAGGACCTCCAGGCCCGCTCCGGGACGGATGGCTTCGACGGTAAGGATGCGGCGGAAGGCGCGGGCGCCGGGCCGACCGTGCATGACCCCCAGCATGTGGCGGGTCATGGCGGGAAGATGGACGCCCTCGGCCAGGCGGGCCGCCATGTAGGGACGGTAGCGTTCAAGAGCGGCGAAGGCTTCGACATCCGGGCTGGCCGCGCCGAACAGGCGGCGGTCGGCCTGACCCAGGATGGCCGGCTCGTGATAGGCGGCGCGGCCCAGCATCACCCCGTCCAGCTGGATCCCGTCCGAAGCGTCCAGGTGCGCCTCGGCTTCGTCCAGGGAAGGGACGCCGCCGTTGATGCTGACCGACAGGTGCGGCCGTTCGCGCTTCAGCCGCCGCACCAGGGCGTAGTCCAGCGGCGGGACGTCCCGGTTCTCCTTGGGCGACAAGCCCTGCAGCCAGGCCTTGCGGGCGTGGACGATGAAGACCTTGACCCCCGCCGCGGCGCAGGCGTCGACTGTCTGGAAGAGCGAGACCTCGGGATCCTGGTCATCCACGCCGATACGGCACTTCACGGTCGCCGGAACCGAGACCGCGGCCTTGATGGCGGCCATGCAGTCGGCCACCAGCTGAGGCTCGCGCATCAGACAGGCGCCGAAGCGGCCCGACTGGACCCGGTCCGAGGGGCAGCCGACGTTCAGATTGATCTCATCATAGCCGTAAGCCTCGCCAATCCGGGCGGCCTCGGCGAGCTGATCGGGATCCGAACCGCCTAACTGGAGCGCCACCGGATGCTCCACCGCGTCGAAGGCCAGCAGCCGGTCCCGGTCGCCGTGCAGGACCGCGGGGGCGGTGACCATCTCGGTGTACAGCAGCGCCCGCGCCGTCAGGGCGCGGTGGAACGCCCGGCAATGCCGGTCGGTCCAGTCCATCATGGGGGCGACGGACAGCCTGCGGTCCAGGGTCGGCGGCATCGGGTCCTAAGGCGGCATGGGGTCGAAGGCGCGCTCCATAGCCGAAACCGCGGCCAAACGCGACGACCGGGCTTGCGGGCGGCGCCGTCCGGGCGGACTCTGCTCGCGGCAAGGGAGGTTCGACATGGCGGGTTGCGGTCATCTGAGCTCAATCGACCAGGTCACGCCGGGGTCGAAGGGCTGCGAGGAATGCCTGAAGAGCGGGGGCTGGTGGGTGCATCTGCGCCTGTGCCGGACTTGCGGGCACGTGGGCTGCTGCGACGACTCGCCCAGCCGGCACGCGACCGCCCATTTCCATGCGACCGGGCACCCGGTGATCGAGGGCTACGACCCGCCAGAAGGCTGGGGCTGGTGCTACGTCGACGAGACCTTTGTCGACCTGCCGGATCAGACGCCGCAATCGGGGCCCATCCCGCGGTTCTTCTGACGCCTGGCGGAACCGCCTCCGCTTCCCATCGGTTCAAGGAGCCTCCAAGGAGGACAATCCCGATGATGAAACCGATCCTCGCCGGCGCGGCCTGTCTGGCCCTGCTGGCCGCCTGCAACCAGGAACGCTCGCCCGAACCCGTCGACAAGGCCCAGGACGCCGCCGCCGGACCGGTGGGCCAGGTCTCGGCCGCGACCGTCGGCGCCAATACGGTCGGAGGCTACGTCCCCTCCGCCGCGATGGGCGACATGTACGAGATTCAGGCCGCCGACATCGCGCTGCAGCGGTCCCAGAACGCCGACGTGAAGGCGTTGGCCACCATGATCAAGACCGATCACACGGCGGCCACCAACGCCCTGCAGGGCATGCTGCCCCGCGCCGCGCCCGGCGTGACGGCCCCGACCACGCTGGACGAGCGCCGCCAGGGCCTGCTGGACAATCTGCGCTCGGCCTCGGCGGCGAACTTCGACGCCGCCTGGCTGGATCAGCAGATCGCGGCCCACAACGAGGCCCTGACCCTGCACCGGGGCTTCTCGGACCAGGATTCGCCGCTGGCGGCACACGCCCGCGCCGTAGTCCCCAAGATCGAAGCCCACCTGCGCGAGGCGGAGCGGCTCAAGGCCTCGATGTAGCCGTCGCCCACGGGCGGTCGACCCGCAGGCCGGCGTCCTGAACGCCGGCCTGTTCTCGTTCAGGAGCGGCCGAGGGTCAGGGTGTAGTCGCCGGCCGCGTCGCGGCGGGCCGTGGCGCGCGGCTGGAACGGACGGATGATGAAGACGGTGTCCTGCACCGCCGCAAGCGTGGCTCGAGGGCCGTCGACTTCGCCGCGATGGACGGCCAGGCCGCTGTCGTCGTCGGCGTCGAGAATGTTGACGTAGAGGTTGGCGTTCGACGGCGCGAAGGCGACCGTCAGGGTCTGCCCCGCGGCGACGGGAACGATCCAGACCTGGGTCTTGTAGCCGACGACCCGGCCGGTCAGGACCTTGGAGCCGTCGCGCGGAAACTGGACCATGGAAGGCGTCTCGTCCGGCGACAGACGCACTCGCACCGCGGCCAGATCGACCGTCGGCAGGGGGGTCTCGCCCGAAGCGGAGGCGGCCTCCGCTGGAGCCTTGGAGGCCGGCTCGTCCGCCGGCTGCGAGCATCCGGAGATGATGGCGAAGGCTCCGAGAAGCAGGGGAACGGCGAAGATCCGGGTCATCGGAAGGGCTCCTGACAAGGGCGTCGGGACGAACGTCGTGGCGGGTGTGGAGACCTCCAGGACGCCGGTCGCGACCATGGATGGCCGGAACGAGCCCCGCCATGACGGAAGGCAAGGGTTCCGAGCGCCTCAGGCCTCGGCCTTCTGGCGCTCTTCCTCCTCGTCCTCCAAGGCCTCCGCGGCCTCCTCGTTCAAGGCCTGACCCTCGCGGCGCGGCTTGATGTACGGCTCGGGCTTGGTGGTGCGGATGTTGCCCCGCATCAGCGACCGGCCCGCCTGGATGCCTTCGACGACCTGCAGCGACAGGCGTTCCTCGTCGCGACGGCGCACATCCTCGATCGTCTCCTCGGCCTGTTCGTGGGTGAAGCCCAAGTCGATCAGCACCTGGTAGCCGAAGACCAGGGCGCTCTCGAACGTCTCGCGCAGCTGATACTCCACCCCGGCCTGGATCAGGCGGATGGCGTGGCCGCGGTCGTAGGAGCGGACGAACAGCTTGGTCAGCGGGAACTCGGCCTTGACCAGCTCCACGATCCGATCCGCCACCTCGGGCTTGTCCACGCAGACCAGGATGGTCTCGGCGTTCGCAGCCCCGGAGGCCCGCAGCACGTCCAGCCGGGTCCCGTCGCCGTAGTAGACCTTGAAGCCGAAATTGCCGGCGGCCTGGATCATCTCGACGTCGGTGTCGATGATCGAGACGTCCACGTCCCGCGCCAGGAGCGGCTGCGAGACCACCTGGGCGAAACGGCCGAAGCCGATGATCAGGACGCGCTCGCGCAGGTTCCGCGCCTTGTCGACGCCCTCGGCGGCCTCGGGATCCAGGTTCGGGGCGGGCATCAGCCGGCCGACGACCATCGTGGTCAGCGGGGTGAGCACCATCGACAGGATCACGATGGCCGTGGCGGCGGCCGAGATCCGGGCGTCGAACACGCCCGTGGCCAGGGCGGCCGCGTAGAGGACGAAGGCGAACTCGCCGCCCTGGGCGAACAGGACGGCGCGCTCGACCGCCTCGCGCTCGCTGGCCTTGAACAGGCGGGCGACCCCGTAGATGGCGACCGCCTTGACGGCCATGAAGGCGATCACTCCGCCGACGACGATCCGCCAGTCGGCCATGACGACGCCGAGGTCCAGCGACATGCCGACGCTGAGGAAGAACAAGCCCAGAAGGATGGCGCGGAAGGGCTCGACGTCAGCTTCGAGTTGATGCCGGAAGGTGGATTCCGACAACAGGACCCCGGCCAGGAAGGCCCCCATGGCCATCGACAGCCCGCCCAGGTCCATCAGCCAAGCGGCCCCGACCACGACCAGCAAGGCCGCGGCCGTCATTACCTCGCGCCCGCCGTACTGGGCCAGGACGCGAAAGACCGGGTTCATCAGGAAGCGGCCGGCGAAGAAGACGATCGCCACCGCGCCGATCGCCAGGCCCATCGTCCGCCACAAGGGCGGCGCGGCCTCGCCAGCCAGGCCCATGGCGGACGCCATGACCGCGACCACCGCCAGGAGCGGAACGATGGCGAGGTCCTCGAGCAACAGGATGGAGACGGCGCGTTGCCCCTGGGGCGCCGCCAGCTCGCCGCGCTCGTCCAGCATCTGCATGATGACGGCGGTGGAGCTGAGGACGAAGCCCATGGCGGCGACGAAGGCGACCGGGATCGACAGCCCCGCCGCCATGCCGGTGAAGGTCAGGAGCAGGCCCGCGCCCAGGACCTGGGCGGCGCCCAGGCCGAAAATGTCCTTCCTCAGACTCCACAATCGCGACGGCCGCATCTCCAGCCCGATGATGAACAGGAAGATGACCACGCCGAACTCGGCGACGTGGAGGATGACCTCGGGCTCGCGGAACAGGCCGACGCCGAACGGGCCGATGGCCAGGCCGGCGGCGAGGTAGCCCAGGACGGAGCCCAGTTGCAGGCGCCGGAAGATGGGTACGGCGACGACGCCAGCCGCCAGCAGGGCGGCGATGTGGCCAAGCTCGAGACCTCCGGTCGGTTCCGCCATCGTGTTCCCCTGTCAGCGTCGCGGTTCATAGTGGGGGGCGCCGGCGCGATACGCCACCCCGAAGGTCTGCCGTGACGCGCGGGTCCGTAGTAGGCAAGCGGGATGACGTCCGCCGAACAGATCACCCCCAGGATCGCGCGCCGCATCGCCCTTGCGGCCCAGGGCTTCGGGCGCGCCCGGCCCGTCGACCCCGGCCGCCGCCATGTCCGCGACCTGGCCCGCCGGCTGGGGGTGATCCAGATCGACAGCGTCAATGTGGTGACGCGCACCCACTACCTGCCCGCCTTCTCGCGGCTGGGAGACTATCCGCGCGAGGCGCTGGAGGCCGAGGCCTGGGGGCCGAGGCGCGGCCTGTTCGAGTACTGGGGCCACGAGGCCTCGATGATGCCGCTGGAGCTGCAGCCGCTATTCCGCTGGCGGATGGAGCGGGCACGCGGCGGGGCGATGTGGACCGGACTCGCGCGGTTCGGGCGCGAGCGCCGGGACTATATCGACGGGGTGCTGGCCGAGATCGAGCGGCGCGGGCCGGTGACGGGCGGGGACTTCGCCGAGGGGCCGCGCGGGGAGCCGGGCTGGTGGTCGTGGTCCGACGGCAAACGCGCCCTGGAGTGGCTGTTCTGGGCGGGCCTGATCACGACGAAGACGCGGCGCGGGTTCGAGCGGGTCTATGACTTGACCGAACGCGCCCTGCCGTCGCGGATCATGGACTTGCCGACGCCCACGGAAGCGGACGCCCAGCGCGAACTGGTGCGCACCGCCGCCCGGGCCCTGGGCGTAGCGACGCAGGCCGACCTGCGGGACTATTTCCGCCTGCCTCTGGCCGAGGCCGGGCGCGGACGGGCGAGCTGGTCGAGGCGGGCGAACTGACGCCGGTGCAGGTGACGGGTTGGCGCCAGCCGGCCTATCTGGCCGCAGGGGCGAGGACGCCGCGCAAGGTCGCCGGCGGGGCCCTGCTGTCGCCGTTCGACAACCTGATCTGGACGCGCGACCGCACCGAGCGGCTGTTCGGCGTGCGGGTGCGGCTGGAAATCTACACCCCCGCCCACAAGCGCGCGCACGGCTACTACGTCCTGCCCTTCCTGGAGGACGAGGCGATCACCGCGCGGGTGGACCTGAAGGCCGACCGCAAGGCGGGGGCCCTGCGGGTCCAGGCCGCCTGGCGCGAACCGGACGCGACGCCGGAGACGGCGGCCCGGCTGGCGAAGGAGCTGCAGCGCATGGCCGGATGGCTGGGGCTTTCCGAGGTCGAGGTCGTCGGCAAGGGCGACCTGGCGGCCGAGCTGAAGGGAGCGGCCTCGGCCCCTTCTTGACGAAGTGGACACTGATGTCCACTTACACGCCATGACCCGCCCCCTCCGCAAGGACGCCGCCGACCGCCGCCGCGCGCTGCTGGCCGCCGCGCGCCATGTGTTCGCCGAGGAAGGCATCGACGCGCCGCTGGACCGCATCGCCGAAAAGGCCGGGGTGGGCCGGGCGACGCTGTACCGGAACTTTCCGGGGCGAACCGAGATCGCCCTGGCGGTTCTACTGGACGACATGGCCGCGCTGGGCGAGCGGTTCGTCGATCGCGACACGCCCGACGCCTTCCTGGAATTCCTCGCCGACCTGTCGGACCGCATGGTCCGCAACGCGGCCCTGGGCGGGGTGGTGCGGTCGCCGCCGTCGCCCGAACTGCTGACTCCGCTGCGGGCCGCCATGGTCGACGCGGCCGCCGAGCCGCTGAGGGTCTCGCAGGCCGCGGGCGTGGTCCGGGCCGACTTGACGCTGAACGACATCCGCGTCCTGGCGGCCATGCTGGGCGGCGGCCTGCACAATGCGACGCCCCGCGAACGGAACGGCATCGCGCGTCGAACGCTGGAGCTTGTGCTGGACGCCGTGAGGGCGCGCCTCGGGGAGGAGGCATGAGCCGCCGGAACTTCCATCTGCCGTGGGCCGAGTATCTCGAGACCCTGCAGCCGCACGAGCGGCCGATGATGTCCGGCTCGCCAGCCACGCCGGATCACACGGCGCCCTGGCGGCTGGCCTACGCCGGGGCCGGCCTGCTGATCACCGCCACGGGCAGCATCGGCAACGCCGTGGTCACCGCCAACACGCCCCAGCTGGCCGGCGCGCTGGGCGTGTCGCTGACGGAAGCCGCGTGGCTGCCGGTGGTGTTCGTCATGACCAACGCCTGCATGAACCTGCTGCTGATCAAGTTCCGGATGCAGTACGGGCTGCGGCTGTTCGCCCAGATCTTCCTGGTCGCCTATGTGCTGATCGGCCTGGGAACCCTGCTGTTCGAGGACTACCAGTCGCTGCTGATCGCCCGCGGCTTCGCGGGCATGGCGGCCGCGGCCCTGTCGACGCTGGGCATCCTTTATCTGGTCCAGGCCTTCCCGGCCAAGCTGCGGATCGCCGGCCTGCTGGTCGGCATCGGCGTCTCGGGCCTGGCCATCCCCGCGGCGCGGCTGTTCTCGACCTCGCTGCTCGACCTGTCGGAATGGCGCGGGGTCTATGTGTTCGAGTTGGGGCTGGCCCTGCTGGCGCTGGCCGCCGTGCTGGCCGTGCGGCTGCCGCCGTCTGAGCGCACCAAGGTCTTCCAGCCCCTGGACTTCGTCACCTTCGCCCTGTTCGCGCCGGGAATAGCCCTGCTGTGCGCCGCGCTGGGCCTGGGCCGGATCGTCTGGTGGACCGAGGCCGCCTGGATCGGCTGGGCCCTGATCGGCGCAATCGTGCTGCTGACCGCGGCGGTCGTCATCGAATACAATCGCCAGACCCCGTTGATAAACCTCAGATGGATGGCCGGGCCGGACATGGTTCGGCTGGGACTGGTGATCGTCGGCACTCGCATCGTCCTGTCGGAGCAGACCTCGGGCGCCGTCGGCCTGATGACCCAGATGGGCCTCGGCCCCGAGCAGCTCTACGGCCTGTTCTGGGTGATCCTGATCGCCACGGCGGCGGGGACCGTGGTCAGCATACTGACGCTGAAGCCGGACCGGCTGATGGCCCTGATCGCCATCGCCCTGGCCCTGATCGCGGTCGGCGCCTTCCTGGACGCCCGCTCGACCGTCCTGACGCGGCCGGCGCAGCTGTACTTCAGCCAGGCCCTGATGGCCTTCGCGGCCGCGTTCTTCATCGGTCCGGCGATGCTGATCGGCTTCCTGCAGGTGCTGCAGAAGGGCGCCCAGAACCTGGTCAGCTTCATCGTGGTGTTCGTGGTCGGCCAGAACGTCGGCGGCCTGATGGGCTCGGCCCTGGTCGGCACGATCGAGACGATCCGCGAGAAATTCCACTCCAACCAGCTGTCGGCGGCGATCAACCTGGGCGACCCGGACGTGGTCCTGCGCCTGCAGCAGCTGGGCGGCGCCTATGCGCGGACGATCGGCGACCCCGCCCTGCGCGCCACCCAGGCCCAGGCGACGCTGCAGCAGCAGATCACCCAGCAGGCCCATGTGCTGGCCTACAACGACGTCTTCCTGCTGATCGCGGCCTTCGCGGCCGTGGGCTGCGTGTGGACGACCTTCCATCACCTGAGGCCGCGCATCCTCGGCCCGCCGGGCCGCGCGCCGGGCCGGCCAGCCCG
>NZ_JBNFOJ010000057.1:0-13311 GCF_057364705.1 Brevundimonas sp. CURTG3B2_SDJG | reverse complement strand
ACCCAGGGGCAGGGAAGCGTGCACCGCCCGTTCGAGCGCGGGTCCCGTATCGGCGACGGTCGCGGTCCGGCCGGAAACGACCTCAAGGATGGGCTCTCCCGATCTGACCACCCGGCCTGGCCGCAGAGGCCGCGCCTCGGTTGCGCCGGCGACCGTCACGACGGGGGAGATCAGGCTGCGCGCGCCCTCGGCGATCCGCTCAAGGTCGAGCGACAGCAGCAGGTCGCCCGTGCGCACCGCGTCGCCTTCGGCGACGTGGGCGGTGAAGCCCTCGCCGGCGAGCGCGACCGTGTCCAGGCCGACATGGATGAGAACCTCGACACCCTCGGCCGACCTCAGGGTGATCGCGTGGCGGCTGGACGGGAGGCCGGCCACCACGCCGTCGAAGGGGCGCGCGGACGTCGGCTTCGGTCGGGTCGATGGCGACGCCCGGGCCCACCATGCCGCCGGCGAACGCCTCGTCGGGAACCTCGCCCAGGTCGAGCAGCCAGCCGCCGAAGGGCGCGTGGACGATCAGATCGGTCACGGCCGGGCCTCGAGCTGAACCCAGTCCAGGCCCCACATCGGGTCCAGGCCGTGCTGGGCGAAGCGCAGGCACAGGTCGTGCCGGCCCGCGCGGTCGGGCAGATCGCCGGAGAGGACGGTGAGCTCAGGGCTGCCGGCGGCCGCGGCCAGCGGAACGACCAGCGCGGGCTCGCCTTCGCAGGCCCCGACGAAGACCTCCAGCTCGCCGTCGGGCGTGCGGGGGCGGGCCAGTCTGATCTTCTCGCGGTCGCGCCGATCTGGAAGTTGAAGGGAACCTGGCCGACGGCCACGCGCAGGGTCGCGCCGCGGGTCAGGTCGGCCTGCTGATAGGTCCAGCAGGGGTTCATGATGTCCATCATCAGCGACGGCCGCTCGCCCTCAAGCGGGGCGTCGTCGATCAGGGAGAGGACCAGGCCCGCGCTGCACAGCTTCAGTTGATGATCGTACCGGCGCTGGCCGTCGGCGGGCAGGGCGCCCGGCCCGCGTCGAGCGCGCTTTCGGCGTAGTCGATCCCCAGGGCGCGATAGCGGGCCAGCTGGGGCCGCAACCGGGCCTGGAAGCTGTTCCAGTCCAGCCGATCGTGATCGCTCCAGGCGATCTCGGCCACGGCGGCCAGGCGGGGGAAGGCCATGTATTCGACGCGGCCCTCGTCGCGCATGTGCTCGGTGAACAGATTGGCCTGCAGGCCCAGGACATGGCCGGACTGCTCCGGCGTCATCTCGGCGGGCGTCGGATCGAAGGCGTAGATCCGCTCCAGACCGACCACCTCGCCGCGGCCGGGCGAGCCGTCGGCGGCGCTCTGCCGGTTGTCGAGATACAGGGTCGGGGCGGGCGACATCACCGTGTCGTGCCCGAGACGCGCGGCCTCGATCGCGCCAGCCACGCCGCGCCAGGACATCACCGTCGCGTTGGGCGCCAAGCCGCCTTCGAGGATCTCGTCCCAGCCGATCATGCGCCGGCCGTGGGCGTTCAGGTGACGCTCCAGCCGGCCGATGAACCAGCTCTGCATCTCGTTCTCGGTGGCGGCGCCGACCTCGCGCATGCGCGCCTGGGTCCGCGGCGAGGCCTTCCATTGGTCCTTGACCGCTTCGTCGCCGCCCAGGTGGACGTACTCGCCGGGGAACAGCGCGACCACCTCGTCGAGCACGTTCTCGAGGAAGGCCAGGGTGCTGTCCTCGGTGTTGAACAGGTTGGGATAGACCCCCCAGTCGGCCGGGACCGCGGGCATGGCTGAGCCCGGCGCATCGGCGACGGCGAGCTCGGGATAGGCGGCGATCGCGCGCTGGCGTGGCCCGGGACGTCGATCTCGGGAACGACGACGATGTTGCGGGCCTGGGCGTAGGCGACGATCTCGCGGACCTGGTCCTGGGTGTAGAAGCCGCCGTGCAGGCGCGGCCGCCCGGTCGCGGGATCGATGTCCGCGGCCGCCGCGGCGCCCGCCGGCACGCGCCAGGCGCCCACCTCGGTGAGGCGGGGATAGCGCCTGATCTCCAGCCGCCAGCTCTGGTCGTCGGTCAGGTGCCAGTGGAAGACGTTCAGCTTGTGGACGACCATCCAGTCGATGAAGGTCTTGATGAACTCGGGCGACTGATAGTGGCGGGCCGAGTCCAGCATCACGCCGCGCCAGCCGAAGCGGGGCGCGTCCTGGATGGTGGCCGCCGGAATCCGGATCGGTCCGGGCTCGGTGTTCGCGGTGGCGAGCTGCCACAGGCTGACCCCGCCGTACAGAAGACCGCCGAAGTCGGCGGCGGTGATCCTCGCCCGGTCGCCGGCCACGTCCAGGACGTAGCCGTCCTTTTCCGCCGCGCCGCGCCGGAAGATCACGCTCCGCGGCTGCTCGGCTGCGACGCGCACCTGAAGATCCAGGCCGCGGGTCCGGCGCATCAGGTCGGCGAAATACTGGGCCGCACGCCGCGCCTCGGCGTCGTCGGCGGGCACGGAGATCGTCGTCGCGCCATCCAGGACGAAGGCGGCCGACGATCGGGCCGTGACGTTCGCGGGCGCGGGAATGACGCTCGTCGGGTCCTGGGCGGGATCCTGGGCAGGGGCGGCCGCGCCCAGAAGGGACGCCGCGAGGACAGCCGCGGCCGAGCGGACGAGCGGGGTCATGCGCTCTCTCCTGTTACGGACGAAAAAGGGCGGAGAGAGCGATGCCATGGCCGCATCCTGCGGGAGGCGGCGCGGCCATGGCAATGCGCCTCTGCGGGACGGTCCTGGACCGTCCCGGCCATCAGAACTCGACGGCGAGGGTGGCCATCAGCTTGCGGCCGGTGCGGTAGACGCCGCGCGGCAGGTTCACCGTGTTGGCGTAGGCGTAGTACTCGCTGTCCAGCAGGTTCTGCCCCGAGATCGTCAGGCTGACGTTGTCGGTGATGGCGTAGCCCGCCGTGGCGTCCAAGGTGTCGACGTCGCGCACATACATGGCGTCGCCCCGGTCCAGGCCCGTGAAGTACCGCGAGCGCCAGGTGTAGGTGGCCCGCACCGAGAACGGGCCGTTCTCGTAGAAGGGGCTGATGTTGACCTGGTGCTTGGAGTTGAACGGCAGGTCCTGGCCATTGTCGGCCTCGCCGTCGACCAGGGTGTAGTTGGCCAGGAGGCCGAACCCGTAGCCGTAGGTCTGCTGGTAGGCCAGCGAGAGGCCCTTCAGTTCGGCCGAGCCGGCGTTGGTCGGGCGGCTGATCTGATAGGTGGTGACGGCGTTCTGGGCCTGGTTGAAGTGCTGTTCAGGCGCGGTCTGCTGCAGGATGTAGTTCGAGATGTCCTTCAGGAAGATCTCGCCCGACAGGATGGCGTTGGGCGCGAAATACCACTCGGCGGCCAGGTTCAGGTTGGTCGATTCATAGGGATCGAGGTCCGGGTTGCCCCCGCCGCCGGTCAGGATCTGGTCGGAGAGCCAGAAGTAGTTGGACATGTCGGCGTAGTTCGGCCGGGCGATCACCTTGGCGGCCGCCAGGCGGACGATCACGTCCTCGGCGACGTTGAAGGCGACGTTCAGGGTCGGCAGGAAATCGTCGTATTCCTTGGAGCGGACCTCCCAGGCCCAGTCCGCCGCCGTGACGCCGCAGCCCGTCGCCGTCTGGTTCACGCAGACGTAGCCGCCGCTGTCCGATTCCGTGCGGACGTAGCGCAGGCCGATGTTGCCGCGCATGAACTCGTTCTCGAAATTCGCCTGGCCGTACAGGGCGTGAATCGTCTCCTGGACGTTCCAGTTCTGGGCCGTGAACTCGGCGTTGCCGAAGACGGTCGGCGTCGGGGCGGGCTGCCAGGGCCGCAGGTAGCCGCCGCTCTGGATGTAGTCGGCCAGGGCGCCGCCATCGATGCGGAAGCGGCTCGTCATCTGGGCGTTCACGCCGCCGAAGCCGTCCAGATAGTTGCCCGGCACCTGGCTGGGATTGAACAGGGCCGCGCTGTCCGGATCACCGTAAATCTGGACGGTGACGCCCGACATCCGCTGATCGGTCTCGTGCTTGCGGTATTTGTAGCCGAACTGCAGGCGGTCGAAGAAACCTTCCCGGATGAAGCCCAGGTCGACCTGGCCGTAGGTCTCCTCGTCGGAGGTCGGCTTGGAGACGATGTTGCCGCCCCAGCCGGCGTTGTACCCCGCCGGGCCGACCGAGGGATCGCCCGCGCCCCAGCCGCCGTCGAACGAGAATTTCGAGGCGTTGCCGAGCACGTCGCTGTTGGCCGGGTCGGTGTAGGTCAGCACGCCCGGCGACCCCGGCGCGCGGTGAAGTCGACGGTGTAGTCGGCCCAGTTCAGGAACTCGCCGAACAGCTGGCGCTGGGTGCCGCCGTCGGCCTTGCTGTAGCCGATGTCGGCCGACAGGTCCCAGGTCTCGGCCGTCCATTTGCCGTCGAGGTGGTAGCTGTCGATCGTCATCGAGGCTTCGCGGTACTGCACATCCAGCACGCTGAGCGCGTTGTTGAACGAGGCGCTGCGAATGACGCCGTCCTCGATCTCGATGTCGGTCAGGGCGCCCAGGCTGTTCCAGGTGTTGCCCTGGAAGGCGAACAGCGACTGGTTGGTGTTGTCGTAGTCGGCCTCGACGTGCAGCCAGTCGAAATTCAGGTCCAGCTGCTCCACCGGCCGCCATTGCAGGGCGACGGTGTAGCTGTCGCGCTCGCGCTGCTGCTCGAAGAAATGGGTGCCGAACGAGTTCATGCCGCGGGCGTTGGGATTGGCCAGCAGGGTCGAGGCGCAGGTCCCGACGCAGTTGCCGTTGGCGATGGAGTTGCCGCCGGGGTTCTCGGGGTTGCCGCCGGCGTAATAGCTGGCCGGGATGGTGCCGTAGGACTCCAGCCCGTCGCGACGCAGGTTGTCGGTCGCGTGCTGGTAGGAGACCAGCACCCCGAAGGTGCGGTCCTCGTTGCGCCAGCCGCCCAGCAACGAGAACTGCAGGTCCCCATCTTCGGAGCGGTCGTTGTACAAGTAGGTCGCCGCGCCCGACAGGGTGGTGCGGCCCAGATCGAGGGGGCGGCGGGTGATGACGTCCACGGTGCCGCCGATGCTGCCCTCGTCGATGCGGGCCTCGGGCGACTTGAACACCTCGACGCGGCCGACGATCTGCGGCGCGAGCAGGGCGTAGTTGAAGGTGCGGCCCGGCTGGTCGAGGATGAACCAGTCGGCCGAGGCGACGGTCTGGCCGTTCAGCAGGGTGCGGTTCAGCGCGGGATCGGTGCCCAGGATCGAGACCTTCTCGCCCTGCCCGAAGGCGCGGTCGACGGTGACGCCCGGAATGATGGTGATGGCTTCGGCCACGTTGGAGCTGGGGAACTTGCCCACGTCCTCGGCGGTGACGACGTCGATGATGGCGTCGGCCTCGCGCTTGGTCTCCAGGGATTGTTGAAGGGACGCCCGGATGCCGGTGACGATCACCTCGTCCAACTCGGACGGATCCTGGGCGCTCGGGGCGTCCTGGGCGAAGGCGGCGCCGGCGACGAACAGGGCGACCGCGCTGGCGGACCCGGCGAGCAGGCAATCACGAAGTCTCATAGCGGCTCTCCCCATCTATAGGACTTGCCCCCGCAAGCCCTGAAGGCCTTTTGCAGACCAATATGAAATCTGGATCGCCTGTCAGAACCCACACGACGGGGCGATGAAGGGAGACTTTCATCCAAATGTCGTCTTATGCAAGACCAAAATAATAATTGGGCTTATCATTTTTCGCCAAATGGTTCTTGATTGGTAGCACGTGATGAGGTCAGATGGGCGAGTGAAGCCGACGAGCGAGAGGGGGCCGGTCGTGTCATTCGTGGATGTCGTGGGGTCGTTGGACCCCCATCGCCCGACGCCGCTGTACCAGCAGCTGCAGCTGGCGGTGCGGGAGGCGATCGTCCGGAGGACGCTGAGGCCCGATGAGGCCCTGCCGCCCGAGAGGGACCTGGCCGAGGCGCTGGCGGTGTCGCGGATCACGGTCCGCAAGGCGTTCGACGGCCTGGTGGCCGAAGGGCTTCTGACGCGTCGGCAGGGGGCGGGCACCTTCGTCGCGGCCCGGGTCGAGAAGAGCTTCTCGAAGCTGACCTCGTTCTCGGAGGACATGGCCGCGCGGGGCCGAAAGGTCAGCAGTTCGTGGCTGAACCGCAGCGAAGGGGCGGTGACGCCCGAGGAATCGCTGACGCTGGGCCTCAGCCCCGGCGCCGCCGTCTATCGCTTCCACCGGATACGCTATGCGGACGAAGCGCCGATGGCGTTGGAGTACTCCACGGTGCCGGCCGCCTGCCTGCCCGGGCTCGAGGCGGTGGGGGATTCGCTCTACGACGCGCTGGCCGAGGCGGGTTGCCGTCCCAACCGGGCCCTGCAGCGTCTGCGCGCGGTGCTGTTCACGCCCCAGCAGGCGGAGCTGATCGGCGTGGTCCCGCCCGCCGCCGGCCTGCTGATCGAACGCCGCGCCTTCTATAACGGCCAGGCGGTCGAGGTGACGCAGTCCTACTATCGCGGGGACGCCTACGACTTCGTCGCGGAACTGAACGACGGTCCCGCCTGATGGGGTTCGAGGACACGCGCATGTTCGCCGAGGCCGCGGAGGCGCCGGCGGTGGTCGCCGCGCAGCTTCGCGAGAACCGGGCCCTGGTGCGCCGGGCCGCCGACCGGCTGCGGAAGGACCCGCCGACGGCGGCGCTGATCTGCGGGCGCGGAAGCTCGGACAACGCCGGCGTCTACGCCCGCTACCTGATCGAGGCGCAGACCCACGTTCTGACCAGTCCCGTCCCGCTGGCGGTCAACTCGGTCTACGGCGGCACGCCTTGCGTTCCCGGCGCGATCTGCCTGGCGATCTCGCAATCGGGCAAGAGCCCCGACCTGAACGCCGCCGCCGCCGCCGCGCGCCGCGGCGGGGCGTTCGTCATCGCCCTGGTCAATGCGGAAGGCTCCGACCTGGCCCGGAACGCCGACCTGACCCTTCCGCTCAGGGCGGGCCCCGAGCGGTCGGTCGCGGCGACCAAGAGTTTCATCGCCAGCCTGAGCGCCATCGCCGACCTGGTCGCGGAGTGGACCGGCGACGCGGAGCTGCGCGCGGGCCTGGAGGCCTTGCCGGACCGGCTTAGCGACGCCTGGCGTCAGGACTGGACCGCGGCCCTGCCGACGCTGCGAGGCGCCTCCAACCTGTACGTCGTCGGGCGGGCGACCGGCTATGCGGTGGCGCGCGAGGCGGCGCTGAAGCTGAAGGAGACCTGCGCGCTGCACGCGGAGGCCTTCAGCACCGCCGAGGTCCGGCACGGTCCGATGGCCCTGGTGCAATCCGGCTTCCCCGTCTTCATGCTGGCCCAGGCGGACGCCACCCGTCCGGACAACGCGGCGCTGGCCGGGGATTTCGCCGAGCGCGGAGCCTCGGTGATGGCGGCGGGCCTGCCGGGCGTGAAGGGCGTGCTGCCGCTGCCGGCCGTTTCGGGCCACCCCGCCCTGGAGCCGATCCTTCTGATCCAGAGCTTCTACCGCCTGGCGGCCGAACTGTCGGTCGCGCGGGGCCTGGATCCCGACCAGCCGCCGTACCTGAAGAAGGTCACGGAGACCGTATGATGCGAACTCGCCTGGCCAACGGCCGCGTTCTGATCGAGGGGCGTCTTCGGGACGGCGTGGCGGTCGACATCCGGGACGGCGTCATCGTGGCCGTGGGCGCGACCGATGCGGGCGGCGTGGACGAGGAGATCGACCTGGCCGGCGACATTCTCGTCCCGGGCTTCATCGACACTCAGGTCAACGGGGGCGGCGGCGCGCTGTTCAACGCCGATCCTTCGCCCGACTGCATCGCGACGATCGGCTCAGCGCACAGACGATTCGGCACGACCGGCTTCCTGCCGACGCTGATCAGCGACGACCTGGACGTGGTCGATCGCGGGATCGACGCGGTCGAGGCGGCGATCGCGCAGGGACAGCCGGGCGTCCTGGGCATCCATATCGAAGGGCCCTTCCTCAGCCGCGGCGCCACGGGATTCACGACGCGTCGAAGATCCGGGTCCTGGACGAGACCATGATCGAACGCCTGACCCGGCTGAGGGGAGGGCGGACGCTGATCACCCTGGCCCCGGAGACGACGACGCCGGAGACCATCGGCCGCCTCGTCGCGGCCGGCGCCATCGTCGCGGCGGGCCATACCGACGCGGACTATCCGACCATGCGGCGGGCGCTTGAGGTCGGCGTCACGGGGGTGACCCACCTGTTCAACGCCATGTCCCCGATGCTGAACCGCGCGCCGGGCGTCGTAGGCGCCGCGCTGGAGGATCAGACCGCCTGGTGCGGCCTGATCGTCGACGGGCACCATGTGGATCCCGTCGTGCTGCGGCTGGGACTGCGCTGCCGCCCGCTGGACCGGTTCATGCTGGTCACCGACGCCATGCCGAGCGTGGGCGTGGACGCCGATCATTTCTACCTGCAAGGCCGCCGGATCGGGGTCGAGGACGGCGTCTGCCGCGATGACCGCGGGGTCCTCGCCGGATCGGGCCTGGACATGGCGCAGGCCGTCCGCAACGCGATGCGGCTGTTGGGCGTCGATCTGGGCCAGGCGATCGGCATGGCCAGCGGAGCGCCGGCGGCCTTCCTGGGACAGGCGGATCGGAGGGGCCGGATATCGCCAGGCCATGTGGCGGATCTCGTCTCCCTGGACCAGGAGCTCGCCGTTCGCCGGACCTGGATCGCCGGGCGGTCCTGACGGGAGCCGCCGTCGCGATCCGAGGCTTTCGCCACGGCCAGATTCGCCTGAGCTCGCGCCCTCAGGAACGCGTCAGCCGCCGCCCGGCCGGGCCGTCAGGGCCATCCGGACGAGGGCGGACAGGCTGTCGGCCTTCATCTTCTCCATCACCTTCGAACGGAAGATCTCGACCGTCCGTGGGCTGATGTTCAGTTGAAGGGCGATCTCCTTGTTGGACAGCCCTTCGGTGACGGCGTCGAACACCTGGCGTTCGCGCGGCGTCAGGCGGGCCAAGCGGCTGTCGATCTGCTGGACCTGCTCGTGCTGCGCCGACAGGTCCGCGAGCTGGTCCAGGCATCCGCGGACGGTCTCCAGGATCCGCACCGGCTCGAACGGCTTCTCGATGAAGTCGACGATGCCGGCCTTCATCAGTTGCACAGCCATCGGCACGTCGGCGTGACCGGTGATGACGATGACAGGCCAGGTGCGGTCGCCCATCTCCTTCAGCCGCGTCACCAGCTCGGCGCCGTCGACGCCCGGCATGCGGATATCGGTGATCACGCACGCGCTCGGATCGGTCGGCAGATTGGCGAAGAACTCGGCGCCGTTGGCGAAGCCGCGCGTCCGGATGCCTTCGCCGCGCAGAAGTCGCAGGAGCGAATCCCTGACGGCGGCGTCATCCTCGACGACAAAAACCGAGTGTTCCGTCATGCGGCCTCGACCTCCCTCGGAAGCTGAACGGCGAAAGCGGCTCCGCCGAGGTTGCTCTGTCTGACCACCAAGCTGCCGCCGTGGCTCTCGACGATCTTGCGGGTGACCAGAAGGCCCAATCCCATCCCGCTCGACTTGGTCGTCATCATCGGCTGGAAGATGTCGTCGACCCGATCGTCGGCGATGCCCGGACCGTTGTCCTCGACCGTCACATGATAGCCGGCGTCGCCCATCGAGCGGCCGGTGATCAGCACCACGGGATCGGGACGATCGGAGACCGCGTCCACGGCGTTTCGGACCAGATTGATCATGGCTTGTTGGAACTGGATGCGCTCCGAGCGCACGATATCATCCGCGCTGTGAATGTCGGTGCGGATTTCGACCCCTTTCTCGCGTCCGATCAGGGCGAAAGCTTGGCTAAGATCTTCAATCATGGAAGAAACTTTCTCTTCCTCAAGCGATCTCGAATCCGCGGCGAGAAGCTCCCGCATCCTGCGGATGATCTTCCCCGCCCGGATCACCTGCGCCTTGGCCAGCTCCAGCGTCCGCCCTGCGCTCTGGCCTAGAAGTCCCGTCTTCTCGATGTCCCTTTGGCTGGCGTGCATGTAGGTGGCCGCGGCGCTGAGAGGCTGGTTCAGCTCATGGGCCAGCGTCGCCGCCATCTCGCCGAGCGAGTTCAGGCGCCAGACATGGTTCAGCTGGACGTCCAGATCCCTGGCCCGGGCCATCGCCGTCTCGGCCTCCGTCAGATCGGTCAGGCAGACGGCGGCGTAGTCGCCTTCGGGCGCCTCGGGCGTCACGCCGAGCTGCAGGTTGAGCAGAAGCGGAGTCCCGTCGGATCGACGCGCGGTCCATTGCCCCGAGGGGGGCTTGAGCGGACCGCTCGACGCCTGGCCGTCAAGCTGAAGCAGGTCGAAGCCTTCCACCAGGTCGCCGAACGGCCGTCCGGCGACGTCACGGCTCGAGACCCCCAGCAGGGTTGAGGCCGCGGGGGTGAGGCGCCGCACGTCGCCGCGCCTGCCCAGGATGACCACCGGCACGGTGGCTAGAACGGTGTCCAGAAGGGCGTTCCGGCCCGTCAGGCTTTTCGCCAGCTCGATGGACCGCCTGTGCATGCGCCGCTGCGCCCAGCAGATCTCGCCGATCAGCCAGCCTTCGACGACGAACAGGCCGGCGTTGACGAAGGTGTCCACCAGGCCTTCGCGCGGCACCAGAAGGACGTTGCCCAGGACGGACAGCAGAATGGCCACGGCCGTATGGGTGCGGCGCGCCAGCATAGCCGTGACGACCACGGCCGGAACCATCGGCAGATAGTAGAACTGGCCGAAGACCTCGAGCGCGCTGCGCAAGGCGAAGCAGGCGATCACGGAGACGACGGCCAGAAGATAGCCGCGCCATCCTTGATAGCTATGTGTCGTCGTCAGGGAGATCACGATCTCCGCCGCGGAACGCTTGACTGTCACGGTCTCCGTCGATCCCGAAGGGGAGCTGCGCCTCTCCTGACCGGGCCCCTCAACCCGGCCTGAACGGCATAACAGGGTTGGAACTAAGGGGAAATACGTACGTAGAGATACTTATCCACAGTCGGCGGCGCCCATGGCGAGGCGGCCGCCCCGTTCCGTCAGCTGACAATTCTATGAAGTTGTTCGGCGAAAATGAACATCGTCTATTCAATACGTAGACATACGTATCCGTACGCGTTTCTACCTACGCGCTGATTTACGAAGAATATTACCGTTACCCCGATGTTGAGAACAACAACCAGGGGTAAGAATGTCCTTCGCTATCTATTCATGGCGCCAGAACGGCGCCTTGGTGCTGTCTTCCGGCTTCGCCGCCGCCAGCCTGTTCGCGAGCGGCCCGGCGTGGGCGCAGAGCGTGGATTTCGAGGGCCAGGTCGCCATCGGCAGCGAATATGTCGGCAAGGGTCTGGGCAAGAGCGACGGCGAGGTCGCCGTGTCCGGCGAGATCGAAGCGGGCTTCGGCGACTTCCACGCCGGCGTGTTCGCCTCCACCGCCAAGCTGTCCCAGGGCTCGGACGCGGAGATCATCACCACCGTGGGTTGGGCGCCCGAGGCCGCCGGTTTCACCTTCGATTTCTCGGTCCTTAACCGTGACCTGCCGGGCGCCGCCGCGGGCGTCGATCCGAACTACTGGGAATACCAGGCGGACGTCTCGCGCGACGTCGGTCCGGTCAGCGCGCGCTTCCGCGTCAACTGGACGCCGGATGGCTTCGCCGGGACCGAAGAGGCGTGGTGGGTCGAGCTGCAGGGCGGGGTGAAGCTGGCCGCGCCGACCAAGGCGACCGCGGCCGTCGCCACCCGCCGAGCGCACGGCGGCGCGGACTACACCGCCTGGAACCTGGGCGTGAAGCACAAGCTGACCAACGCCGTCGCCCTGGATGTCCGCTGGTTCGACACCGACGAGCACGACCTGGGCGAACCCTACGACGGCCGCCTGGTCGGCGCCCTGTCCTACGCCTTCTGAACCCCGACGCTTCGCCTACCGAGGACCTGCCCGTGACCTTCCTGAACAACATGCCGGTCGGCCGGAAACTGTTCCTGGCCTTCGCCGCCGTCCTTCTGACCACCATGGTCATGGGCGCGATCGTCTTCCTGCAGATCATGGCGCTGGACGGCGCCCAGCAGGAGCGGTCCAAGGCCAACGCCATGACCCGCAACGTGCAGGCGGCGGAGTTCTATCTGGCGCGTCAGGAGAACAGCTTCCGCGGCTTCCTGCTGTCGGGGGACGAGTACTACATCGAGCGCGCCACCGCGCACCGGGCGTCGTTCAAGGCCCGGCTGGCCGAGATTCATCAGACGGCCTCGCCCGACATCCAGTCCGCGCTGGACGCGGTCACGCGCACCTCGGACGCCTGGTTCGAGCATGTCGTGATCGGCGGCCGGGACCTCTACCGCAATCCCGAGAGCCGGGAACGGGCCATCGTGATGGTCGGCCGCGACGGCTCGGCCGACAAGATCATGGAGCCGGTCGAGACCGCCATGGAGGCCGTCAAGACCGCCAACGAAGCCGAACTGACCCGGGTCCGCGCGCAGTACGACGCCACCCTGACGGCCGTTCGCTGGACCTTGGCGGGCGGCGTTCTGGCCGCGTGCGTGATCGCCTTCCTGGTCGGCCTGGTGCTGACCCGCGCCCTGACCGGACCGATCCGCAACATGATCGGCTACATGGACAGGCTGCGCGGCGGCGACACCAACTTCGAAGTGCCCTGCGTCGTGCGCAAGGACGAGTTCGGCAACATGGGCGTGGCGGTGGTCGCCTTCCGCGACGCGGCCGTCGACAAGGTCCGCATCGAGGCCGACGCGGCAGCGCACCGCGCCCAGACGGAGCAGGAACGCGCCGCCAACGAGGCGGCCAAGGCCCGCGAGGCCGAGGAGGATCGCATCGCCATCACCGCCCTGGCCGACGGCCTGTCGGCCATGGCCGACGGCGACCTGACCTATCGCATGACCGCCCAGGTCGCACCCAAGGCCGAACAGCTGAAGGCGGACTTCAACTCGGCCGTAGGCCAGCTGCAGCAGGCGGTCTCGGTGGTGGTGACCAATGTCGCGGCGATCCGCTCGGGCTCGGGCGAGATCAGCCAGGCCGCCGACGACCTGTCGCGCCGAACCGAGCAGCAGGCGGCGAGCCTGGAAGAGACGGCCGCGGCGCTCGACGAGATCACCGCCACAGTGAACAAGACCGCTTCGGGCGCCCGCCAGGCCTCGGGCGTGGTCCAGGCGCGCGCGGCGACGCCGAGACCTCGGGCGCCAATCGTGCGCGACGCGGTCTCGGCCATGAGCGCGATCGAGGAATCGGCCCGGCAGATCAGCCAGATCATCGGCGTCATCGACGAGATCGCCTTCCAGACCAACCTGCTGGCCCTGAACGCCGGGGTCGAGGCCGCCCGCGCCGGCGAGGCGGGCCGCGGCTTCGCGGTGGTGCTCCAGTCG
>NZ_JBNFOJ010000056.1:0-13557 GCF_057364705.1 Brevundimonas sp. CURTG3B2_SDJG | reverse complement strand
GCGCGCGTCACTGAACATCGCGCGCCGGAGCCCCGGGCGCGGGCCGAATCCGGTCGGGGATGCACGGCGGGGCGGCGTCGGCGCCGCCTGTCGGGTCACGGTTCCGTTCGCCGTGACGAACACGACCTCCCGCTCCTCGGCGACGGGCGCTTGGAGAGTCCGGGTTCCGTTCGCGGTGACGAACACCGTCTCCTGCTCCGCCGCGGCGGAACGCGCCGGGCGAGTCTCGGGCTCGCGTTGGCTGGCCAGGGCGACGGTGGCTCCGCCCATGGCGGCCAGCACTCCCAGGCTCGCCGCGGCGGCGATTAGGCGGACGTGACGGCCGGCGGGAGCGGGTGGGACAAGGATCGGCTTTCAGGCGATGCATGGCGGTGGTCCTTCCGGCGCGGTGAAGGTGAGGGCGGGCAGGACGCCCGGCCCCTGCGGTGCGGCGCACGTCCGCAGGGCCTCGATCAGGGTTTGCGCGTAGGCGCGCCGGGTCTCGGTCGTCGCGCCGGCCAGGGCCAGGGCGTCGCACGCTTCTTCCCGGGCGGCGGCGCGGCGGGCGCGCAGAGCGAGGGTCAGGGGGTTGACCGCCAGCAGCGCCGTCAGGGCCTCTTCGGCCCATATCGTCCGGTGGTCGCCCCGCCTCAGGTGCGCCAGTTCATGGGCGACGACGCGCGCGCCGTCGGGTCCGTCGGCCGGGCGTTCAGGTCCTGGGACAGCTCCAAGGGCAGGATCAGCCGCGCCCGTCCCAGGCCGGCCAGCAACGGTTCGGCGGTCTCGGCGCTCACCCGGACCAGCGGGGCGGTCACACCCATCTCCCGCGCCGTCGCGGCGACGAAGTCCGTCGCCGCGAGGTCGGCGCTCCGGCTCCGGCGGACCAGGCGGCCCAGCCGCGCCGCGCGCAGCGTCAGGGACGTCAGCCGGGTCAGCGTCAGTCCCGCCGCCAGCGCGATCACGGCCCAGGCGATCCAGCCCGCATCGAGGGAGAGCGCGGACCCGCCGGGCAAGACCACCGTCGGAGCGACCGGAGGCGCGGCGAGGATCGGCGCTTTCGTCGCGACTTCGCGCACCGGCGCCGGTGTCAGCAGCATCAGCCCGACCAGGAGGGGCGACAGGAGGGGCGCCGCGAGCGCGGCGGTCCAGGTCCGTTCCCGTAGGCGCGGATCACCGCTGGCCGCTTCGACTCCGCGGCCGACGATCCAGCCCAGGGCCGCCACGGCGACCGAAAGCGCCAGCGACAGGGCCACAAGCTCGGGGGCGTTCATGGCTCGTCCGCCTTGGCGTCGGCCTCGAGCGCCGCCTTCAGCGCGGCGATGTCCTCGGCGGTCAGCAACTGGCTGCCCGAGAAGGCGGCCGCGGGCAGGGGGCCGTCGATCTCCAGGATCGCCGACATCCGCTTCATCAGCCCGCCGATCACCGCCACTTTCGGCTGACGCGCGGAATAGACGGCGACGCCGTGCACCTCGCGCCGCGCCAACAGGCCCTTGGCTCGCATCCGCTCAAGCACCGTCCGGGTGGTCGACGACGTCCAGCCCAGCCCGTCGGCGATACGGAGCTGCACCTCGCGCGCGCTCAGATCGCCGTCGCGCCAGAAGCATTTCAGCAGGTCAAGTTCGGCGTCCGTGGGGGCGGCGGGTTCGGTCATGGCGGTTCTTCGCTATATCTGTCATGCAGACGCTACAATTGTAACCAATAGGCGTCAACTGTCGCGGACGCCGCCCCGGGTCGCCGAGAAGCGAACCCGCATCCCCCTCCGGCGGTCGCGTTTCCCTAAATGAATGGTGGTCGCGGCCCCTTCGGTCCGGCTCGCCCCGCGCGGCGGGGAAGGTCTCTCCATGGAGACCGACAGGCTTGGTCGCCCGACGCGAAAAAGGGCCGGAAGCGAAACGCCCCCGGCCCTCGATTTCCGCGGCTCCTGGCGAACCGCTCGCTCGGACGGCGAGCGTGACGCCTCAGTACCTGTAGTGCTCGGGCTTGAACGGGCCCTGGGCCGGCACGCCGATGTAGGCGGCCTGCTCGGGCTTCAGCGTGGTCAGCGTCGCGCCCAGCTTGGCCAGGTGCAGGAAGGCGACCTTCTCGTCCAGGTGCTTGGGCAGGGTGTAGACCGCGTTCTCGTACTTGGCCGCGTTGGTCCACAGCTCGATCTGGGCCAGCGTCTGGTTGGTGAACGACGCCGACATCACGAACGACGGGTGGCCCGTGGCGTTGCCCAGATTCACCAGACGGCCCTCGGACAGCAGGATGATCTTCTTGCCGTCGGGGAACTCGATGTGGTGCACCTGGGGCTTGATCTCGTCCCACTTGAAGTTCTTCAGGCCGGCGACCTGAATCTCGGAATCGAAGTGGCCGATGTTGCAGACGATGGCGTTGTTCTTCATCGCCCGCATGTGGTCGACGGTGATGACGTCCTTGTTGCCCGTGGCGGTGACGAAGATGTCGGCGCGGCCCACGGCGTCGTCCAGCGTCTGGACCTCATAGCCTTCCATGGCCGCCTGCAGGGCGCAGATCGGGTCGATCTCGGTGACGATCACCCGGGCGCCGCCCTGGCGCAGCGAGGCGGCCGAGCCCTTGCCCACGTCGCCATAGCCGCAGACCACCGCCACCTTGCCCGACAGCATCACGTCGGTGCCCCGGCGGATGGCGTCCACCAGGCTCTCGCGGCAGCCGTACAGGTTGTCGAACTTGGACTTGGTCACGCTGTCGTTGACGTTGATCGCCGGGAACGGCAGTTCGCCGCGCTCGGCCATCTGGTACAGGCGGTGCACGCCCGTGGTGGTCTCTTCCGACACGCCGCCGATGGCGTCGCGGATCGCCGAGTAGAAGCCGGGCTTCTCCTTCAGATACCGCTTCATGACCGCGTAGAGGGCTTCCTCTTCCTCGTTGGTCGGGTTGTCCAGGACGGAAGGGTCCTTCTCGGCCTTGGGCCCCAGCACGCACAGCAGGGTGGCGTCGCCGCCGTCGTCCAGGATCAGGTTCGGATAGCCGCCGTCGGCCCATTCGAAGATCTTGTGGGCGTAGTCCCAGTACTCGACCAGGGTCTCGCCCTTGACGGCGAACACCGGGGTGCCCGAGGCCGCGATGGCGGCTGCGGCGTGGTCCTGGGTCGAGAAGATGTTGCACGAGGCCCAGCGGACCTCGGCGCCCAGGGCCTCCAGCGTCTGGATCAGGACCGCGGTCTGGATCGTCATGTGCAGGCTGCCGGCGATCCGCGCGCCCTTCAGCGGCTGAGCCGCGCCGTATTCCGCGCGCAGGGCCATCAGGCCGGGCATTTCGGTCTCGGCGATCGCGATCTCCTTGTCGCCGTAGTCGGCCAGCGAGATGTCGCGCACGATGTAGTCGGTCATGGGTCGGTTCCGGTCGGTTGTTCGCGCGCGGCTATAGACCGCCGCCCTCCTGCGGGCAAGAAACATATAAAGACATCCTTATGCGTTTTGCCGGCGCTGGCGGGCCGGCGGGTTGTCCAGGCCTGGCGATCTGCGCTCTAACAAGGCCAGGAACAGGTTGGAGGCGGACATGCATCGGTTGACGGCGGGTGTCGCGGGCGTGGCCGCGGCGATGATCCTTTCCGGCTCGGTCCTGGCGCAGGCGCCGGCCGAGGGGCCCGTGACCCTGGTCCAGGCCGGCCGGCTGCTGGATCCGCCCCGGGCAAGCGGCCCGCGGCCCCTCCACCCTGGTGATCCGCGACGGCCGCGTCGTCGAGGTCCGCGACGGCTTCGTCGACGCCTCGGCCTTCCTCGGCGCGACGGTGATCGACCAGCGCGACCGCTTCGTCCTGCCGGGCCTGATCGACAGCCACGTCCACCTGGTCTCGGACCTGGGCGGTCAGGCGGGGTTCCTGTCCGGCGTGACGGAGACCCTTCCGGCCCACGCCTATCGGGCGGCCGAGAACGCCCGCAAGACGCTGATGGCGGGCTTCACCACCGTGCGCAATCTCGGCGACGACGGCGGCGTCACCCTGGCCCTGGCCGACGAGACCGCCGCCCACCGCCTGCCCGGCCCACGCATCGTCGACGCCGGAAACAGCATCTCGACCACCTCCGGCCACATGGACGGCCGGCTGGGCTTCAACGACGATCTCCGCGAGGTCATCCCTCACGACAACGTCTGCAACGGCGTCGAAAGCTGCCGCGAGGCCGTGCGCATCCAGGTCGGCCGCGGCGCGGACGTCATCAAGATCGCCACCACCGGCGGTGTGAACAGCCGCATCGGCGCCGGCGTCGGCGCCCAGATGTTCGAGGACGAGGCCCGCGCCCTGATCGAGACCGCCCATCTGTACGGCCTGAAGGTCGCGGTCCACGCCCACGGCGCCGACGGGATCAACATGGCGCTGCGCCTGGGCGCGGATTCCATCGAGCACGGCACCGTCTTCGACGACGACACCCTGCGGCTGTTCCGCGAATCCGGCGCCTATTACGTGCCCACCCTGTCGACCGTGAACGGCTACATCGAGCGCCTGGCCGCCGACCCGAACGCCTATTCTCCGGAGGTCCTGCCCAAGATCCGCTGGCGGATCGAGATCACCGGACGGTCGCTGGAACGGGCGGCCCCGGCGGGGGTCCGTATCGCCTTCGGCACCGACGCGGGGGTGTCCAAGCACGGCCGCAACGCCGACGAGTTCGCCCTGATGGTCCAGCACGGCATGAACCCGATGACCGCGATCCAGGCCGCCACCGTCAACGCCGCCGACCTGCTGGGCCTCGCCTCGGAGATCGGCACGTTGGAGCCGGGCAAGCGCGCCGACCTCATCGCCGTCGACGGCGATCCCCTGGCCGACGTCACGGTCCTGACCGACGTGGATTTCGTCATGCGCGATGGACGGGTCTATCGGGACGAGCCGTAGTCCCAATCCAAAGTCACTGATCGTCTTGACGCCTTGTCCTCCCGGCCGAAGCGAAGTTTCGGCCGGGAGGACAAGGTCCGTACCGATGTATGCCTGTTGGACTGGGCTTGGCGGTTCGGACGGGCGGGTCTAGGAACCCGTCATGACCCGTGATCTCGCCACGCCCCGCCACGACTGGACCCTCCAGGAAGTCGAAGCCCTCTTCGCGCGTCCCTTCATGGAGCTGGTCTACGACGCCGCCACCGTTCACCGCGCCTGGTTCGATCCGTCCGAGGTCCAGAAGTCCCAACTGCTCTCGATCAAAACCGGCGGCTGCGCCGAGAACTGCGGCTACTGCTCGCAATCCGCCAGTTTCGACACGGGGCTGAAGGCCGAGAAGCTGATGGATGCGCAGGTCGTCCTGGCCGAGGCCATGGCGGCCAAGGCCGGCGGGGCCAGCCGGTTCTGCATGGGCGCGGCCTGGCGCGAGCTGAAGGACCGCGACACGCCCAAGCTGGCGGCCATGATCTCGGGCGTGAAGGCCCTGGGTCTGGAGACCTGCGCCACCCTGGGCATGCTGACCGCCGACCAGGCGAAACAACTGAAGGCCGCCGGCCTGGACTACTACAACCACAACCTCGACACCGGGCCCGAGTACTACGCCCAGGTGGTCACCACCCGGACCTACAAGGACCGGCTGGACACGCTGCAGCACGTGCGCGACGCGGGCATGTCGACCTGCTGCGGCGGCATCGTCGGCATGGGCGAGGCCCGGCGTGATCGGGCCGGCCTGCTGCACGCCCTGGCCACCCTGCCGGAACACCCCGACAGCCTGCCGGTCAACGCCCTGGTCCCGGTCACCGGCACGCCGCTGGGCGACCGGGTGAAGAAGGAGGGCGAGATCGACCCGATCGAGTTCGTCCGCACGGTCGCGGTGGCCCGCATCGTCTGCCCCAGGGCGATGGTGCGCCTGTCCGCCGGCCGCGAGACCATGAGCCCGGAGATGCAGGCCCTGTGCTTCCTGGCCGGCGCCAACTCCATCTTCGTCGGCGGCAAGCTGCTGACCACGCCCAACCCCGAGCAGGACGAGGACGCCGCGCTGTTCGCCCTCCTGGATCTGCGTCCGATGGAGCCCGTGCCGGCCGAAGCCGCCGCCTGAAACGAAAGCCGCCTCCCCGCGCGGGCGGGGAGCGGCTGGGGGCGTCCTCTTCCGAGGATCAGCGGGTGTAGTAGTAGTCGGCGATCTCGCAGACGTTGACCCGGAAGCGGGTCAGTTCCTGGCCGTTCGTGAAGCGAGCCTTGAAGTCGTACAGGCAGGCGCCCGAGCCGTCGTCGATGTTCATCACGATGCTGGATCCGGCGGCCAGCACGCTCGAGCCCAGCATGTCCTCCTGCCAGTCGTCGACGCGCGAGTCCGAGGCGTAGAAGTGGGTCATCGTCCAGCCGGTCTGATTGTGGATGCGCACCCGGCGGTTATAGCCGTCGCGCGACTGTCCGGCGGCCGCGGTCGTGACGGCGGCCTTGTCGGCCGAGATCAGCGGTTCGGCGGTCGCGACAGAGGCGGAGCCAGGCGGCGGCGATCAGCGCGGCGCGGGCGACGGTTTTGAAAACGGTCATCTGTTTCTCCCCGGAGAGCCCGTGCGGCCTCCTGATGACGCCGTTATAGGCGAGGCTTGGGCCGGTGTCGCCTGACGGAGCCTGACGGGGGAATCACGCCCGCGGGACATTAAGGGCTTGCAGGCGGGGGGGTGTTTCCCATATCGGCGACAACCCGTCGGAAAACCCCGCTGCACGTGGGGGTTTGCGGCATCCACCCACGACCACAACCTGAGAAACGGGGGCGGTCACGCGCGGCGCTTCGCTCTACAAGGCCGCCGCATCGCCCGCTGTAATGGAGTGAAGACAAAGACCATGGCCAAGATCATCGGCATCGACCTGGGCACCACCAACTCGTGCGTGGCCGTCATGGACGGCAAGAACCCCAAGGTCATTGAAAACGCTGAAGGCGCGCGCACGACTCCCTCGGTCGTCGCCATTCAGGACGGCGGCGAAGTCCTCGTCGGCCAGCCCGCCAAGCGCCAGGCCGTGACCAACCCGGCCAACACCTTCTTCGCCATCAAGCGCCTGATCGGCCGCAACTACGACGATCCCGTCGTGGCGAAGGACAAGGGCATGGTGCCCTACGACATCGTCAAGGGTCCGAACGGCGACGCCTGGGTCAAGGCCCACGGCAAGGACTATTCGCCCCAGCAGATCTCGGCTTACACCCTGGGCAAGATGAAGGAGGCCGCCGAGGCCTACCTGGGCGAAAAGGTCACCCAGGCCGTCATCACCGTCCCGGCCTATTTCAACGACAGCCAGCGCCAGGCCACCAAGGACGCCGGCAAGATCGCCGGCCTGGAAGTCCTGCGCATCATCAACGAGCCGACCGCGGCCGCCCTGGCCTATGGCCTGGAGAAGAACGACGGCCAGAAGATCGCGGTCTACGACCTGGGCGGCGGCACCTTCGACGTCTCGATCCTGGAGATCGGCGACGGCGTCTTTGAGGTGAAGTCGACCAACGGCGACACCTTCCTGGGCGGCGAGGACTTCGACCTGCGCCTGGTCGACTACCTGGCCGACGAGTTCAAGAAGGAGCAGGGCGTCGACCTGCGCCAGGACAAGCTCGCGCTTCAGCGCCTGAAGGAAGAGGCTGAGAAGGCCAAGAAGGAGCTGTCCTCGACCACCCAGTACGAGGTCAACCTGCCGTTCATCACCATGAACGCCTCGGGCCCGCTGCACCTGAACATCAAGCTGTCGCGCGCCAAACTCGAGGCGCTGGTCGAGGACCTGGTCCAGCGCACCATCGAGCCCTGCGCCAAGGCGCTGAAGGACGCGGGCCTGAAGGCTTCGGACATCGACGAAGTGGTGCTGGTCGGCGGCATGACCCGCATGCCCAAGGTTCAGGAGGCCGTGAAGGCCTTCTTCGGCAAGGAGCCCCACAAGGGCGTGAACCCCGACGAGGTCGTGGCGCTGGGCGCCGCGGTCCAGGCCGGCGTGCTGCAGGGCGACGTCAAGGACGTGCTGCTGCTGGACGTCACGCCCCTGACCCTGGGCATCGAAACCCTGGGCGGCGTCTTCACCCCGCTGATCGAACGCAACACCACCATCCCGACCAAGAAGAGCCAGACCTTCTCGACCGCCGACGACAATCAGTCGGCCGTGACGATCCGGGTCTTCCAGGGCGAGCGTCCGATGGCCTCGGACAACAAGATGCTGGGCCAGTTCGACCTGATGGGCATTCCGCCGGCCCCGCGCGGCATGCCGCAGATCGAGGTCGCCTTCGACATCGACGCCAACGGCATCGTGCACGTCACCGCCAAGGACAAGGCGACCAACAAGGAGCAGTCGATCCGCATCCAGGCCAACGGCGGCCTGTCGGACGCCGACATCGACAAGATGGTCAAGGAAGCCGAGGCCAACGCCGCGGCCGACAAGGCCCGCAAGGAGCTGGTCGAGGCCCAGAACTCGGCCGACGCCCTGATCCACTCCACTGAAAAGGCCCTGGCCGAACACGGCGACAAGGTCGGCGACACCGAGAAGGCGGCCATCCAGACCGCCCTGGACGACCTGAAATCGGCCCGCGACGGCTCCGATCCCGAAGCCATCCGCGAGAAGACCAACACCCTGGCCCAGGCTTCGATGAAGCTCGGCGAGGCCATGTACGCCGCCCAGAACGCCGGAGGCGAGGGCGCTTCGTCCGAAGCCCCGGCCGACGACGGCGTGGTCGACGCGGAGTTCGAGGAAGTCTCGGACGACGCCGCCGGCGACGACAAGAAGAGCGCGTAAACGGAGGCGTTCCTCCCCCATCGGGGGAGGGGGACCGCGAAGCGGTGGAGGGGTGACGGCCGCGTGCGCTGAAACCACCTCTCCACCACCCTTCGGGCGGTCCCCCTCCCCCTTTGCTTCGCCGGGGGGAGGACTCAAACTTGCATCAGCCGATCGGGCGCCCATGTCAGCCCGGTCACCGCTTCGCTTCAGACGCCGGAACAGGCGCTGGGCGAGAGCGAAGAGTAAGAGGACGAACGCCGGATGGCGCGAGACTATTACGAGGTTCTGGGCGTCGAACGGACGATCGACGCCGCCGGCCTGAAGTCGGCCTATCGCAAGCTGGCGATGCAGCACCATCCCGACCGCAACGGCGGCTGCGAAGACTCCATGGCGCGCTTCAAGGAGATCTCCGAGGCCTACACCGTGCTCAGCGACGACCAGAAGCGCGCCGCCTACGACCGCTTTGGCCATGCCGGGGTGAACGGCGGCGCGGGCGGCAACCCCTTCGGCCAGGGCCAGGGTTTCGCCGACGTCAACGACATCTTCTCCCAGGTCTTCGGCGACGCCTTCGGAGACGTCTTCGGCGGCCGCGGCGGCGGCGCGCGCCAGGCCGGCCCCCGGCGCGGCTCGGACCTGCGCTACGACCTCGAGATCACGCTGGAGCAGGCCTACAAGGGCGCCGACGTCGAGATCTCGGTCCCCACCACCGCCACCTGCGACAGCTGCGACGGCTCGGGCGCCAGGAAGGGCGCCAAGCCGACGACCTGCTCGACCTGCAGCGGCGCCGGCCGGATCCGCTCGGCCAACGGCTTCTTCCAGATGGAGCGCACCTGCCCGCACTGCGGCGGTCAGGGCAGCCGCCTGTCCCAGGCCGACACCTGCACCGGCTGCCACGGCCACGGCCAGGTTCGCAAGAACCGGGTCCTGAACCTGAAGGTCCCCGCGGGCGTGGACGACGGCTCGCGCATCCGCCTGTCGGGCGAGGGCGACGCCGGCCAGCGCGGCGGCCCGCGCGGCGACCTCTATGTCTTCATCTCGGTCACGCCTCATGAATTGTTCGAGCGCGACAACCTGGACCTCCTGGTCACCGTGCCTGTGTCCATGACCACCGCGGCCCTGGGCGGCGAGATCGACGCCCCCTGCCTGGTGTCCGAGGCCTGCGACGGCCGCTGCAAGGCGCCCGTCTCTGTCCCCGCCGGGGCCCAGACCGGCAAGACCGTGCGCATCAAGGGCAAGGGCATGCCCCATTGAACGGCCGCCAGCGCGGCGACCTGGTGGTCGAGCTGTTCGTCGAGACCCCCACCGACCTGACCCCGCGCCAGAAGGAGCTGCTGGAGGAACTGGCCGCCTCGCTGGGCGACACCCAGACGCCGCGCAACTCGTCCTTCACCGGCAAGGCCAAGCGCTTCTGGGCCGACATCCTGGGCTCTGAACAGGCCCAGTAGTCGTCGACCTCGCCCGGGATGACGGGCGCGCGGAAAGCCTTCACTATGCGGACGAACGGTTCGGGGGTCTGATTTGAGCGCCATCTTCCACGCCGGCATCTCGGGCGCGCGGGGCCGCATGGGCCGGGCCGTCTCGGCGGTCCTGGACGCCCGCGAGGACGTGGTGGTCTCGGCTCGCTTCGACCGCGGCGAAACGCCGGACCTGTCGCTGTGCGACGTGATCATTGACTTCTCCACGCCGGACGCCTCGGTTGAGCTGGCCCAGGCCTGCGCCGCGCGCGCGGCCCGCCCTGGTCATCGGCTCCACCGGCCTGACGCCGGAACAGGACGCCGAGATCCTGAAGGCCGCCCAGAAGATCGCCATCGTCCGCAGCGGCAAT
Source organism: Brevundimonas sp. CURTG3B2_SDJG (assembly GCF_057364705.1). Taxonomy (NCBI): domain Bacteria; kingdom Pseudomonadati; phylum Pseudomonadota; class Alphaproteobacteria; order Caulobacterales; family Caulobacteraceae; genus Brevundimonas; species Brevundimonas sp. CURTG3B2_SDJG. Next base: position 3,118 of record NZ_JBNFOJ010000056.1, on the reverse strand, counting down.
TTCTCGCTGGGCGTCAACATCCTGATCGGCCTGGTCGAGCACGCCGCCCAGCGTCTGGATGCCCGCGATTGGGACATCGAGATCGCCGAGGCCCATCATCGCCGCAAGGCCGACGCCCCGTCCGGCACCGCCCTGATGCTGGGCGAGGCTGCGGCCAACGGCCGGGGCGAGGACCTGGAGGACGTCCGCACCGCACCCTGGGACGGCATCACGGGACCGCGCGAGACCGGCAAGATCGGCTTCTCCTCCACCCGCGCCGGCGGGATCATCGGCGAGCACACCGTCCTGTTCGCTTCGGATGACGAGGTCCTGACCCTCAGCCACTCGGCCATCGACCGCTCCCTCTTCGCCAAGGGCGCCGTCGCCGCCGCCGCCTGGGTTCGAAATCGCAAGCCGGGGCTCTACGACATGCAGGACGTGCTGGGCTTCCGGCAGGCTTGACGGTCAGTCGGGGCGCTATCGCTCGCGACACGGTCGCTCGCTGCTTGAGCGCCATTCCTCCCCTTCAGGGGAGGGTGACCATCCGAAGGATGGTGGAGGGGCGTCGACAGCGAGCGCGGTCCAACACCCCTCCACCGCTTCGCGGTCCCCCTCCCCCAAGGGGGAGGAACGGTTCAATGCGCGTGCTTCGCCCTGCGCCCGCCGCCGGTCACCAGCGTCTTGAGGAAGAAGAACAGGGCGATGACGATCGCATAGCCCAGGAACAGGGCCAGCACCGTCATCCAGAAGCTCACCGTCAGCAGGGGCGGCAGGGCGAACGCCCCGCCGTCCAGCACCGGACGCACGACGCCGATCAGGATATGGACCAGCGCCGCCCCCAGGGCCGAACCCCAGAGCCGGCTCCACGCCGGCATCAGCAGCGCCGCGATCACCGCGATGATCAGGCCCAGGACCTGGTTGACGCCGTCGAAACCGCCCTGGGCCAGATTGAGCAGGCCCGACAGGAAGGCGGTGATCGGATCGATGAGGGAGTCCATGCGCCGGGACCTCGTCTTATGGCCTAGCTTGGCCGGGAAGCAGGGTTAACGCCGATGGTCAGGATTGGCTCCCGGCCGGGCATTTCGCAAGGTGACGCGCGCGCTACCGGCCCGTCGAGCCGAAGCCCCCCGCGCCCCGTGCGGTCTCGTCCAGCGCCTGAACCTCGACCATCTCGGCCTGCTCGTGCCGGGCGATGACCATCTGGGCGATGCGCTCGCCGCGCCGGATCACGAACGGCTCTTGGCCGTGGTTGATCAGGATCACGCCCACCTCGCCGCGATAGTCGCTGTCGATGGTCCCCGGCGAGTTAAGGCAGGTGATCCCGTGCTTCAGGGCCAGGCCCGAACGGGGCCGCACCTGGGCCTCGTATCCCGGCTCCAGGGCGATCTTCAGCCCGGTCTTGACCAGCGCCCGCGCGCCCGGCTCCAGGGTCAGCGGCTGGTCGTCCGCCACCGCCGCCCGCAGGTCCATCCCCGCCGAGCCTGAGGTCTCATAGGCCGGAAGCGGCAGGCCATCGGCGTGCGGCAGGCGTTCGACGCGGACGGTGGTCATGATGTGGCGTTGTCCCTGCGGCGAAACCGGCATGTCTCGCCTGTCGTTCTTATCGCGCTTGTCGGGGGCGCGCTGTCTCGCATGTCGCGCCCGAATTGTCTCTGTGGACAAGCTGTGGAAATCAGTCCTCAGCCGAGGTGATCGGCGATACGGGCGGCTAGTTTCCGGGCCACCGCGGTCTTGGACTGGCGCGGCCAGCTCTCCGCGCCGCCGTCTCGCGTGAACAGGGTCACCGCATTGCCGTCGGCCCCGAATACGTCATCGGATACGTCGTTGCCCACGATCCAGTCGCAGCCCTTGCGGGACAGTTTGGCCCGCGCGTTCTTCTCCAGGTCCGCGGTCTCGGCCGCGAAGCCCACGACCAGCTTGGGCCGCGCCTTCCCGGGGGCCGAAACGCCCGCCAGGATGTCGGGATTCTCGATCAGCGCCAGCGAGGGCGGCCCGCCCGGCGCCTTCTTGATCTTGCCCGAGGCCACGCCGTCGACCCGCCAGTCGGCGACCGCGGCGCTCATCACCGCGATGTCCGCCGGAAGCGTCTTCTGGACCGCCGCCTGCATTTCGCGCGCCGTCTCGACCCAGACCCGGTCCACGCCTGGCGGGGCCGACAGCGCCACCGGGCCGGACACCAGGGTCACCTTCGCGCCCAGGGCCGCCAGGGCCTCGGCGATGGCGTAGCCCTGCTTGCCGCTGGATCGGTTGGTCAGGCCGCGCACCGGGTCGATCGGTTCGAACGTCGGACCGGCTGTGACCACCGCCGTGCGCCCGGTCAGAGGCCGTCCGTCGGGGCCGTCCAGCAGGCCCTGGATCGCCTCCAGGATCGCCCCCGGCTCGGCCATCCGGCCCGGGCCGAACTCGCCACAGGCCATCTCGCCCTCGTCGGGGCCGACCACCGCGACGCCGTGGAAGCCGTCGAAGCCCCTCAGCCGCTCGACATTGGCCTGGACGGCCGGATGCAGCCACATCCGCACATTCATCGCCGGAGCCAGGAGAACTCGCTTGTCCGTGGCCAGCAGGGTGGTGGAGGCCAGGTCGTCGGCCAGGCCGTTCGCGGCCTTGGCGATCAGGCCGGCGGTCGCCGGAGCGACCACCACCAGGTCGGCCCAGCGCGACAGCTCGATATGGCCCATGGCCGTCTCGTCCTCGGGCATGAACAGGGCCTGGCGCACCGGATGGCCGGTCAGGGCCGCCAGCGACATCGGCGTCACGAACTCGGCTCCGGCGGAGGTGAGGACGCTCATCACCTCGGCGCCGGCCTTCCTCAGCAGACGCGTCAGCTCCAGCGCCTTGTAGGCGGCGATGCCCCCGCCGACGATCAGCAGGATCTTTCGTCCGGACAGGGAAGCCGTGGTCATGCCGCTGATCTAGCGACGCGGTCGGTCCGCGTCGAGTGACGCTTCCGCGAATCGGAACATTGCAGGAACGATTAACCTGTGGTTAATGTTGAGCGGACAAACAACCTTGGAGGGTGTCATGATCAAAGCGATGGCGGCCTTGGGGCTTTCCGCGGCGCTCGCGGGCCTCGCGGCCTGCGGGGACGGCGGCTCCGCGGTCGAGACCCGTGATCGGACGGCGGAGGGCGCCCAGGCGG
>NZ_JBNFOJ010000055.1:0-13702 GCF_057364705.1 Brevundimonas sp. CURTG3B2_SDJG | reverse complement strand
CCGCCTTCCGTTCCGGGCCCCGGGCCCGGTGGCGAGCCGCCGCCGCCGGCCTTGGAGGGGCCCTGGCGGTGATCGCCCTGCACTTCACGGCCATGAGCGCCATGACCATCGTTCCGCAGGCCATCTCGCCCATGGCCTGGACCGTGTCGCCCGGCGCCATGACCCTGGTGATCGGCGCCATGGTCATCGGCATGGCCGGCGTCGCCGCGGCCCTGGCGGGCATGGCCTGGGCCTCGCGCTCGAACGCCGTCTCGCAGATTCGCGATGCGATCGAGGCCATGCCCGACGGCATGGCCTTCTACGACGCCGACGACCGCCTGGTGCTTTGGAACGACCGCTACGCCCGGGTGAATCCCGAGCTGTCCTCGCGCCTCCAGCCAGGAATGACCTTCCGCGAGATCATCGACATCGGCCTGTCGGAGGGCCTCTACGCCGACGCCGTGGGGCGCGAGTCCGCCTGGATCAAGGAGCGGTTGGCCAATCGCAAGGCCCTGTCGACCACCATCGAACAGCACATCGCGGGCGACCGCTGGCTGCGGGTCTCGGACCGGCGCACCCGCGCCGGCGGCATCGTCACGGTCTGCACCGACATCACCGACCTGAAGCGCGACGCCCACGCCCTGGGCGAGGCGCGCGACGCCGCCCAGGCGGCCAACAGCGCCAAGAGCCAGTTCCTGGCCAATATGAGCCATGAGATTCGCACGCCCTTGAACGGGGTGATCGGCGTCGCCCAGGCCTTGGCCAACACCGAGCTGTCCGCCCGCCAGAAGGAGATGCTGGACCTCATCCGGTCGTCCGGCCAGACGCTGCAGGTCCTGCTCAGCGACATCCTGGACCTGGCGCGGGTCGAGTCCGGCCGGCTGGAACTCGCCGAGGAGCCCTTCGACCTGGGCCGCGCCGTCCGCGACGCCGCCCAACTGTATGAGGCTCAGGCCCGCGAGAAGGGCCTGCAGTTCTTCGTCGAGATCGACGAGGCGGTGGACGGCTGGATCCGGGGCGACGTGGTCCGCCTCAAGCAGATCCTCACCAACCTGGTCTCAAACGCGGTGAAGTTCACCTCCACAGGCTTCGTCTGCCTGACCGCCGCGCCCGGCCCGGACCTGAACGGCGAGCCCACCCTGCGCTTCTCGATCGAGGACACCGGCATCGGCTTCGACGGCGACACCCGCGCCCGCCTGTTCGGCCGCTTCGAACAAGCCGACGGCGGCATCACCCGCAAGTTCGGAGGATCCGGCCTGGGCCTGTCGATCTCGCGTCAGCTGGCCGAGATGATGGGCGGCGATCTGGACTGCGAGAGCGAGCCCGGCGGCGGCTCGGCCTTCATCCTGACGGTGCCCCTGCGGCTGGCCGAAGCGCCCGCCATGAAGACCGCGACCGACGCGGCGGCGGCGGCAGAGGAGGCGCGCCGGCTGCGCGTTCTTCTCGCCGACGACCATCCGGTCAATCGCAAGGTGGTCGAGATGATCCTGATGCAGGCCGACATCGAGCTGACCCAGGTCGAGGACGGCGCCCAGGCGCTGCACGCCGCCCGCGACGCCGGCTTCGACGTGATCCTGATGGACATGCAGATGCCGGTCATGGACGGCCTGACCGCGACCCGCGAAATCCGGCTGCACGAAGCGGCGATGGGCCTGCCCCGGACGCCGGTGGTCATGCTGACGGCCAACGCCCTGGCCGAGCATATCGCCGCGGCCGAGGCGGCGGGGGCGGACCGCCACCTGGCCAAGCCGTTCGACGCCGCCGAACTGCTGGACCTGGTGGCCACCCTGCCCGGCGCGGTCGCCGCCTCGATGGCGGCGTAGGTCGCAAACCGATCGTCGAGGAATAAGACGTCATGGCCGGGCTTGTCCCGGCCATCCATGAACTCGGACCGCGACGTCCGAGACTTCCCGACTGAACTCCGGGTCTATGGATCCCCGGCACAAGGCCGGGGATGACGAGGGTATGGGCTCAAAGCGCCAGGAGCCCCGCCTATTCGTAGCCGTGGGCGGCTTCGTTGATGACCTGGCTGGGCATGTTGGAGAAGTCCACGGCCACCGGGGCGGCCAGCTTGGACTGCAGGGTGCGGATGACGTGGGTCATCCGGCGGCGCACCTCCCGCTCGGCCTCCGAGCCGGTGTCCAGGCTCAGCGGCGCCAGGCAGAAGTCGATGATGGCGTCCGTGCTCTTGATCGGTTCCATGGGCGGTTCCTTCCTTATTCGGCGGCGACGAACTGGGCGGTCTCGGTCGAATCCTTGAGCGCCGTGGTCGAGGACTGGCCGTTCGAGATGACGGTCGCCACCTGGTCGAAATAGCCGGTGCCGACCTCGCGCTGGTGGCGGGTGGCGGTGTAGCCGCGGGCCTCGTTGGCGAACTCGCGCTGCTGCAGCTCGGAATAGGCCGCCATGCCGCGATCCCGATAGCCGTCGGCCAGCTCGAACATGCCGTTGTTCAGGCTATGGAAGCCCGCCAGGGTCACGAACTGGAACTTGTAGCCCATGGCCCCCAGCTCGCGCTGGAACTTGGCGATGGTGGCGTCGTCCAGCTTGGCCTTCCAGTTGAAGGACGGCGAGCAGTTGTAGGCCATCAGCTTGCCGGGGTGCTCGCGCTGGATCGCCTCGGCGAACTTGCGGGCGTCGTCCAGGTCCGGATGGGAGGTCTCCCACCACAGCACGTCGGCGTATTTGGCGTAGGCCAGGCCGCGGGCGATGCAGTGCTCCAGCCCGGTTCCCTCCTTCAGGCGGAAGAAGCCCTCGGGCGTGCGATTGTCGCGCTGGATGAAGGGATGGTCCCGCTCGTCGATGTCCGAAGTGATCAGCTGGGCGGACTCGGCGTCGGTGCGGGCCACCGTCAGGGTCGGCGTGCCCATGACGTCGGCGGCCAGGCGCGCGGCGATCAGGTTGCGCTCGTGCGCCTGGGTCGGGATCAGGACCTTGCCGCCCAGGTGGCCGCACTTCTTCTCGGACGCCAGCTGGTCCTCGAAGTGGACGCCGGCGGCGCCCGCCTCGATGAAGGCCTTCATAATCTCGAAGCTGTTCAGCGGGCCGCCGAAGCCGGCCTCGGCGTCCGCCACGATGGGCGCGAACCAGTCGCGCTTGGCCCCGCCCTCGGCGTGCTCGATCTGGTCGGCGCGCTGCAGGGTGCGGTTGATGCGGCGACACAGCTCGGGGGCGGCGTTGGCCGGATACAGCGACTGGTCGGGGTACATGGCCCCGGCGGTGTTGGCGTCCGCCGCCACCTGCCAGCCCGACAGGTAAATGGCCTTCAGCCCGGCGCGGACCATCTGCATGGCCTGGTTGCCGGTGACCGCACCCAGGGCGTTCACGAAGGGCTCCTCGTGCAGCAGCTGCCACAGGCGGTTGGCGCCCCGCTCGGCCAGGGTGTGGGTCACCGGGACGGAACCGCGCAGGCGCAGGACGTCCTCGGGCGCATAGGGACGCTCCACGCCGTCGAAACGACCGGCGGGCGAAGGGACGAGATCGGCGAAGGTGGTCATGGTCGGTCTCTGCTGGGCCGCCGTCAGGAGCGCGGCGGGTCGCAAGCAGAGGACCATGCGGAAGTCACGAATGATACAGAACTAGACAGACATATCGTGTCATTGAGTCATATTATGACAGAGAATATTAAGTCATGATGTGACATCATGCGGCCATGGAAACCGTCACTGACCGCAAGCTCTTTCTCGGAGGCCGCCTGAAGAGGCTGCGTCGCGACCTGGGCCTAACCCAGACGGCGATGGCCGCGGACCTGAGCGTTTCCCCCAGCTATCTCAATCACATAGAGCGGAACCAGCGCCCTGTTTCGGCCCAGCTGCTGCTTCGGCTGGCCGAGACCTACGACGTCGATCTGCGCGCCCTGGGCCAGGCCGGCGGGCCGGCGTCGGAGGCCGAACTGGCTGAGGTCTTCGCCGACCCCCTGTTCCAGGACCTGGCCGCGCCGCGCCATGAGATCATGCAGCTGGCCGAGGACCAGCCGGCCGTCGCCGACGCCTTCCTGCGCCTGTACCGCGCCTTCGCCGAACAGCGCAGCCGGGCCAGGGCCGAGGCCGGCGGCGTCTCGGACGACGGCCCGGCCGACTGGGTTCGCGAATACGTCCAGGCGCGCCGGAACCACTTCCCCGAACTGGACGCCCTGGGCGAGACCCTCGCCGCGGCCCTGGAGGCCGAGACGCCGGGCGAGGGCTTCGAGACCCGCGCCCGCGCCCGGTTGCAGTCCAGGCACGGCCTGGCGGTCCGCACCCTGCCGGCCGAGGCCATGGCCAGCATTACGCCGGCGCAGGCGGTCGCCCATCCCAACTGGAGCATGGGGGCCAAGATCTCGGTCGACAGCGCCAGCATGGCCAACAAGGGCCTGGAGATGATCGAGGCGGCCTATCTGTTCGACACGCCGGCCGAACGGATCGACGTGGTGGTGCACCCCGAGTCTATCATCCACAGCCTGGTCGAGTACGTGGACGGCTCCACGCTCGCTCAGCTCGGGCCGCCGGACATGAAGACGCCGATCGCCTGCGCCCTGGCCTGGCCGGAGCGGATCGCCTGGCCCGCGCCGAAGCTGGACCTCGCGACCCTGGGCCGTCTGACCTTCGAGGCGCCGGATGAGGTCCGCTTTCCGCTTCTGGGCCTGGCCCGGCAGGCGCTCAGAACCGGCGGAGCGGCGCCGATCGTCTTCAACGCGGCCAACGAGGTGGCGGCCCTGGCCTTCCTTGACCGGCGCCTGGGCTTTCTCAATATTGCCGCAGTCGTCGCCGACACCTTGTCGCGCGTGACGGCCTCGGGGGTGGATTCCTGTTCCGACAGCGCCTGTGACGCGGCTCTCGCCGTGGACGCGACGGCGCGGCGGGCTGCGGAAACCATCGTCCAGGGCCTCGCGGCGGCGGCCTGAGAACCAGGCGGAGAGGGACCCACAATCGCATGACGGGCGTTCTCGGCCAGCTGCTGACCTCAATCGTGTCGTTCCTCGTGGTGCTGACGTTCATCGTCACCATCCACGAACTGGGCCATTTCCTGGTCGCCCGGGCCTTCGGCGTGAAGATCGACCGCTTCTCGATCGGTTTCGGCAAGGCGTTGCTCAGCCGCACCGACAGGCGGGGCGTGGAGTGGCGACTGGGCTGGATCCCGCTGGGGGGCTACGTGAAGTTCTCGGGCGATCTGGACGCCTCGAGCGTGCCGGACCAGGCGGGCCTGGCCGAGCTGAAGTCTCGGATCGTGGCCGAGAAGGGGCCCGGGGCCGAGCGGGAGTATTTCCATTTCAAGCCGGTATGGCAGCGGGCGCTGGTGGTCGCGGCGGGACCGGCGGCCAATTTCCTGCTGGCGATCGCCCTGCTGACGGTGCTGTTCAGCGTCATCGGCGAGCAGATCGTGGCCCCGCGCGTGTACGGCGTGGCTCCGAACTCGCCGGCGGCGGCGGCCGGTTTCCAGCCCGGGGACCTGATCACGGGCCTGAACGGACGGGCGGTGGCCGAGGCCGAGACGGTGACCAGCACGGTGATCCTGAGCGCCGGCGACCCGCTCACCTTCACGGTCGATCGCGGAGGGCGGACGGTGACGCTGGTGGCGACGCCGGAGCGTCGGATCGAGGACGACGCCATCGCCGGCCGAATTCGGGTGGCGCGAATCGGCCTGGACCTGCGCCCGCTGCCTCAGGACTACCATTTCCGCCGCCTGAACCCGGTGGAAGCCGCCGGCAAGGGCGTCGAGCGCCTGCAGCTGATCGTGAGCAGCACCTTCCGCTATCTGGGCCGCATCTTCACCGGCAAGGAATCGGGCGACCTGCTGAACGGTCCGCTGGGCATCGCCCGCACCGCCGGCGGCGTGACGCAGCAGGCGGCCTCGGTCGAGGCGCCGCTCGAGCTGGTCGCCGCCAACGTCGCCCTGAACCTTGTTCAGTTCGCCGCCATAGTTTCGATCGGAATGGGTATTGTTAATCTGCTGCCGATTCCCGTCCTCGATGGCGGACACCTGCTGTTCTACGGCTATGAAGCTGTGGCCCGCAGGCCAGTCCCCGCTCGCGTTCAGGAGTTCGGCTACCGGGTCGGTCTTGCTTTGCTGGCGGGATTGATGTTGTTCGCAACCTGGAACGACCTGCAGAAGCTGAGCCTGTTCAAATTCCTCGGCGGGCTCGCTTGATGAGCCGACGCCAGCCCCCGATGGTTTCCCGAATGATTCAACACGACGCGTCCGCCCTTCGTTTCGCCCGGAACCTGAGCCCCAGCCTGGTGGTGCTCGCGGTCGCCGCCGGCCTGGCCGGTCCGGCTCTGGCCCAGAGCGCGCCCCAGAGCGCCGCCGGCCCCCGCCATCCAGCCCGGCGCGCCGATCGAGGCCCAGCAGGCCCCGGCGCAGGAACAGGCGAGCCCCGAGCGCGTGACGGTCAACCGGATCCTGGTGCGCGGCAATCAGCGCATCGACCAGACGACGGTCCTGTCCTATCTGCCGATCCAGCCGGGCGATTCCGTCGACGCCTCGGTGCTGGACGTCGCGGTGCGGACCCTGGTGCGGACCCAGCTGTTCGCCGACGTCCAACTGGGCATCCAGCCCAATGGCGACCTGGTCGTCGAGATCGTCGAGAACCCCATCATCAACCAGGTGGTGTTCGAGGGTAACAGCGCGATCGGCGAGGAGAAGCTGACCGAAGAAGTCACGCTGAAGCCGCGCGGCATCTATACCCGCGCGCGGATCCAGGAGGACGTGGGCAAGATCGTCGAGCTGTACCGCCTGTCGGGCCGCATCTCGGCGACGGTGACCCCCAAGATCGTCCAGCTGGACCAGAACCGCGTCGACGTGGTCTTCGAGATCAACGAAGGACCCGAGACTGGCGTGCGCGCCATCACCTTCCTGGGCAACGAGGCGTTCTCGGACAACGACCTGCGCGAGGTCATGGTCACCAAGCAGTCCCAGTGGTGGCGTCTGTTCACCAGCAACGACAACTACGATCCGAACCGTCTGGACTACGACCGCGAGCAGCTGCGGAAATTCTACACCAACCGCGGCTACTACGACTTCCGCGTGGTGTCGGCCGTCAGCGAGCTGGCCCCCGACGATTCCGCCTTCGGCATCACCCTGACGGTCGACGAAGGCGACCGCTATCATTTCGGTACGGTCGAGGTGGTCACCGAGAACGACCGCCTGAACCCGGACTTCCTGAAGCTGCTGCTGCCGATCCGCTCGGGCGACCTGTACGAGAGCGACAAGATCGAGACGGCGGTCGACGCCCTGACGTTCGCGGCCGGTTCGGCCGGTTACGCCTTCGTCGAAATCGAACCTCAGTACCGGGCCAACCCCGAGACGGACACCGTCGACGTCACCTTCAACATCAAGGAAGGCCAGCGGGTCTACGTCGATCGGATCAATGTGGTCGGCAACACCCGGACGCTCGACAACGTCATCCGCCGCGAAATGATGCTGAGCGAAGGCGACGCCTTCAACCGCACCCTGCTGGAGCGCTCGCGCAACAACCTGCGCGGCCTGGGCTTCTTCAAGGATGTGACGGTGGAAGAGGCGCGCGGTTCGGCGCCGGACCGCTCGATCGTCAACGTCACCGTGCAGGAGCAGCCCACCGGCGAACTGTCCGTCGGCGCCGGCTTCAGCTCGGTCGATTCGTTCGTCCTGAACCTGGGCATCACCGAGCGCAACTTCCGCGCCGCGGCCAGAACGTGGTCGCCCGGATGGAATGGGGGTCGCTGCGTCAGCAGATCGATTTCCGCTTCACCGAACCGAAATTCCTGGGGCGCGACCTGCGCGCCGGCTTCGACGCCTTCCATTCGCGCTACGACCTGAGCGAGTATTCGTCGTACGACTATCGCTCGACGGGGGGCGGTCTGCGCCTTTCGTACCCTCTGAACGGCTACACGCTGCTGAGCACCCGCTACTTCCTGAAGTCGGACGAGATCATCGTTCCGAGCGGTTACTGCGGCTCCGGCGGCTCGGGCTCGAACGCCCTGTGCGATCAGGTGGGCTCGTTCCTGAACTCGTCGGCGGGCTACACCCTGGTGGTCGATCGTCGGAACGATCCCATCCGCCCGACCCGCGGCTGGACCGGTTCGCTGCGCCAGGATTTCGCCGGCATCGGCGGGGATGTGAACTACGTCAAGACGGAAGCCGACGTGTCGGCCTACTGGGGCATTTCGCCCGAATGGGTGGTGACCGCCAGCGCCTCGACCGGCTACGTCGCGGGCTGGGGCGGCGATCCTGTCCGGATCAACGACCGCTTCTTCAAGGGCGGCAACAGCTTCCGCGGCTTCGAAACCGCCGGCCTCGGACCGCGCGACCTGACCACCGGCGACGCCCTGGGCGGCAATTTCTACGCCATCGGCACGCTGGAGCTGACGGTCCCGAACTATCTGCCGGAAGAGTACGGCATACGCACCTCGCTGTTCACCGACGTGGGCACCCTGGGATTGCTGGACGATCGCTACACCGTCAACGCCCTGGGTCAGCCGGCCACCAACATCGTCGACGAACTGGAGCTGCGGGCCGCCGCCGGTCTCAGCATCCACTGGCGTTCGCCGATGGGGCCGATCCGTTTCGACATCAGTAAGGTTCTCGGCAAGGAAGACTACGACAAGACCGAGTCCTTCCGCTTCTCGACTTCCACCCAATTCTAACCGCGGGACGCCGTCCCGCCCCAAAGGCCACACGATGAAACTCATTGCTCTGGGCGCCTTCGCCCTCGCCACCCTCGCCGCCGGGACCGCCTCGGCCCAGCAAGCCGCCGCGCCTCAGATCACTCATGGCCCGGCGATCACCGGCCTGTGCATCTACAGCCCGCAGCGCGTCCTGGTTCAGTCCACCGCCGGCCAGTCCCTCCAGCAGGGCATGCAGCGCCTGACCGAAGAGGTCCGCGGCGAACTGCAGCCCTACGCCACCAGCATCCAGACCGAGGCCCAGCAGCTGCAGCAGGGCGGCCAGGCGGCCGACCCCGACGGTTCGCGCCGCCGTCAGTGGCAGCAGCGCCTGGAAGAGGCCCAGCAGCTCGAGCAGACCCGCGAACAGGAGCTCCGCTACACCGAAAGCCTGCAGACGCAGACCATCGGCAACGCCGCCAGCCCGCTGATCGCCGCCGCTTATCAGGAGCGCAACTGCAGCATCCTGCTGGACCGCAACTCGGTCTTCCTGGGCAATCCGGCCATGGACATCACCGACATCGTCCTGCAGCGCCTGAACGCCGCCCTGCCGACCCTGCCGGCCTTCACCCGCTCGCCGGTGCCGGCTCAGCCGCAACAGTAGGCGGCGTCACGGATGCCAGATCCGCGCTTCTTCGAAAGCCTGCCGGCGCTGGACGTCGGAAGTCTTGCGGAACGGATCGGCGCTGAAATCCTGCGCGGCGGAGATCGAAAGATCTCCGCCGTTGCGCCTTTGGGGACGGCGGGCGCCGACGAGATCGCCTTCTTGGGCGACCGGAAATTCGCTGAGGCCCTGAGGAACACCGCGGCCGGATGCGTCATCGTTCCGGCCGCCGCGGCGGACCAGGCCCCGGCCGGCGCGGCGGTGCTGACTTCGAACCAACCTCAGGCGGCCTGGGCGCGGGCGTCGTTGCTGCTGCACCGGCCGATCGCGATGGACGCCGTCCCGCTGGTCGAGGCCGCCGAGGACGACACCGTCGTCGCCGAACCCGGCGTGGTGTTGGGCCGTGGCGTCCGGATCGGACGCGGCACGCGGATCGGCGCCAACACCGTCATCGGCCCCGGCGTGCAGATCGGCCGGGACTGCGCCATCGGCCCGAACGTCAGCGTGGGCTTCGCGCTGATCGGCGACCGCGTGAAGCTGTACGCCGGCGTCCGGATCGGCGAGGCCGGCTTCGGAGCGGCCGCGGGTCCAGCAGGCCCCATCGACGTTCCGCAACTGGGCCGAGTGATCCTGCAGGACGGCGTCACCGTCGGGGCCAACACCTGCATCGACCGAGGCGCCTATGACGACACGGTCGTCGGCGAGAACACCAAGATCGACAACCTGGTCATGATCGCCCACAATTGCACGATCGGTCGAAACTGCCTCATCGCGGCCCATACGGGCATTTCCGGCTCGGTCACGGTCGGCGACGGCGTGATCTTCGGCGGAAAGGCGGGGATCGGCGACCATCTCAATATCGCCGACGGCGCGCGGGTGGCCGGAGGCGCCGGGGTGCTGGCGGACATTCCGGCTGGCGAGACCTGGTCGGGTTATCCCGCGAAACCTATTCGCCAATTCTTGCGCGAGACGGTCTGGGTGTCCAAACAGGCGTCACGGAAGAAGGACGACAGGGAGTAGGCCCATGGCCGAGGACACGGGCGACATCGACTACGCCGAGGTGATGCGGCGGTTGCCGCACCGCTATCCCTTCCTGCTGGTCGACAAGGCGCAGGATTTCGTGCCGGGAACGTCGATCACCGGCATCAAGAACGTCACTCACAACGAGCCCTTCTTTCTGGGACATTTCCCGATCGATCCGGTCATGCCGGGCGTGCTGATCGTCGAGGCCATGGCTCAGACCGGGGCGCTGCTGATGTCCAAGACCATGGACGTGGCGGTGGCCGACAAGGTCATCATGTTCATGTCCATCGACGGCGTCCGGTTCCGCAAGCCCGCCCGCCCCGGCGACCAGCTGCGCATGGAGGTCAAGGTGACCCGCGCCCGGGGCGACGCCTACAAGTTCCGGGGCGAGACCTTCATCGACGGCAAGATGGCGGCCGAGGCCGAGTTCATGGCCATGGTCGTGACCGTCGAGCAGCCGGCGGCCTGATGGCGATCCACCCCACAGCCCAGGTCGATGCGGGCGCCAGGCTGGCCGACGGCGTCGAGATCGGGGCCTGGAGCATCATCGGGCCCAATGTCGTGCTGGACGAAGGCGTAAGGGTCGCCAGCCATGTCGTCATCCAGCAGGACACGACGGTGGGCGCCGGGGTGACGATCCACCCCTTCTGCGTGATCGGCGGCGACCCGCAGCACGGCGGCTACAAGGGCGAGCCGGTGGCGCTCGAAATCGGCGAGAACACCGTCGTCCGCGAGCACTGCACCTTCAACCGGGGCACGCCGGGTGATCGCAAGCTGACGACCATCGGCTCGAACAGCCTGTTCATGACCGGCGCGCACGTCGGCCACGACTGCGTGGTGGGGAGCAACGTCACCTTCGCCAACAACGCCACCCTGGGCGGCCACGTCCGGGTCGGCGATCGGGTGTTCCTGGGCGGGCTGGCGGCGGTGCACCAGTTCGGCCGGATCGGGCAGGGGGCCATCGTCGGAGGCCTGTCGGCGGTGACCCGCGACGTAATCCCCTACGGCTCCGCCTGGGGCAACCACGTACGCCTGCACGGCCTGAACCTGATCGGGCTGAAGCGCAAGGGCTACGGCAAGGACGCCGTCCGCCGGCTGTTGGCGGCCTATCGGGACATCTTCGAGGCCGAGGGGCTGTTCTCCGAACGGCTCGACGCGGCTGCGGCGACCTATGCGGATCTGCCCGAGATCCAGGAGATCATCGCCTTCATCCGCGAAGACACCCGGCGTCCGGTCGCCTTGCCGGAACGATGAGCGGCAAGCTGGCCCTGATCGCCGGGGGAGGGGCGTTGCCCCTTTCGGTCGCCGCCCGATGCGAGGCCGAGGGCCGCCCGGTGTTCGTGATCCGGCTGGCCGGCTTCGCGGACCCGCACCTGGCCCACTATCCGGGAATCGACGCCGGCATGGCCGAGATCGGCAAGGTGCTGGCGGCGATGAGGAAGGCCGGGTGTCGGGCGGTCTGCCTGGCCGGCACGGTCAATCGTCCCGACTTCAAGACGCTGAAACCCGACTTCAAGGGCGCGACGCTGTTGCCGGGCATCGTGGCGGCGGCGACGAAGGGCGACGATGCCCTGCTGCGCAAGATCCTGTCGGTGTTCGAGGCCGAGGGCTACGCCGTCGAGGGCGCGGACGACATCCTGGGAGGCGAGACCCTGCCGGCCGGCGCCCTGGGCGCGGTGTGGCCGACCGCCGCCCAGCTGGAGGACCTTAGGAAGGCGCTCCATGTTGCTGAAAAATCCGGAGAACTGGACATCGGACAGGGCGCGGTCGTCTGCGACGGTCTGGTGCTGGCGGTGGAGGCCCAAGAGGGGACCGACGCAATGCTGATGCGGGTCGCGGGCCTGCCGGCGGACCTGCGTGGAGGCCCGGAACGGCGCAAGGGCGCCCTGGGCAAGGCGCCCAAGCCGATCCAGGACCTGCGGGTGGACATGCCCGTGATGGGCGCGCGCACGGTCGAGATGGCGGCCGCGGCCGGGCTGGCGGGGGTCGGCGGGGTGGCAGGAAAGCTGATCGTCATCGACCGCGCCGCCCTGATCGAGGCCGCGGACCGGCTGGGCCTGTACGTCTGGGGGGAAAACCGGTGAGCCGCCCGCTGAAGGTCATGCTGGTCGCCGCCGAGGCGTCGGGCGACGCTCTGGGGGCTGGGCTGGCCGCCGCGCTAAAGGAACGGCTCGGACAGGACGTGGTCTTCGTGGGCGTCGGCGGACCCAAGATGGCCGCCGAGGGCGTCCGGAGCCCGTTCGACATCAAGGAGTTGTCGGTCCTTGGCTGGATCGAGGGCCTGAAGGCTTACGGAACGGTCAAGAAACGCGTCTCCGACACCGTCGCCCTGGCTGTCGCCGACAGGCCCGACGCGGTGGTGCTGATCGACAGCTGGGGTTTCACCATCCGGGTGGCCAAGGCGCTGAAGGCGGCCCTGCCGGGCGTCCCGCTGATCAAATACGTGGGGCCGCAGGTTTGGGCCTCGCGGCCGGCCGGGCGAAGACCCTGGCGCAATCCGTCGATCACCTGCTGGCGCTCTACGCCTTCGACGCGCCCTGGTTCGAGCGCGAGGGGCTGCCGACCACGGTGGTGGGCTCCCAGGCGCTGCACGTCGACATGAGCCAGAACGACCCAACGGAATTCCGCAGCCGCCGCGGAATCGCCCCGGACGCCGACCTGCTGCTGGTCTTGCCCGGAAGCCGGCCTTCCGAGATTCGGCTGATGACCCCGGTTTACGAGGCCGCCGTGGCGCGGTTGAAGAAGGACGATCCGGCGCTGGAAGTGGCGGTCGTGGCGGCTGGCACGGTGGCCGAGGACGTAGCCGGCCGGATCGCCGCCTGGCCGTTCCGCATCCACCTGGTCGGCGAGGACGAGAAATACGACGCGATGAAGGCCGCGACCGTGGCGCTGGCGACCAGCGGGACAGTGTCGACCGAACTGGCCCTGGCCGGCGCGCCTATGGTCATCGGCTACCGCTTCCAGCCGCTCAGCTACGCGATCATGAAGCCCTTCTTCACCGGCAAGTACGCGACGCTGTTCAATCATGCCGCCGACGAGGAGATCGCCCGCGAGCTGATCCAGAAGGACGCCACGCCGCAGAAGGTGGCGGCCGAGGTCAGGCGGCTGCTGGCCGATCCGGACGCTCGTCGCGACCAGGCGGCCCGCCAGACGGCGGCGCTGGACCGGATGGGGCGCGAGGGTCGGCATCCGTCCCAGATCGCCGCGGACGCGGTGCTGCGGGTGATCGCGGCGCCGCTGGCCGCAAGGATGGCGCTGGGTTAGGCTCGCGCTCGACTGACCGGCCGCCCGACCCAAGAAGAGACGAAAGCCCTGGAGACTCCGCCCTGTCCCAGTCGACGGCAAGGCCTTCATGGCCCGCTGCCGCGCCGAAGGACGTTCCGCCAGCGACGCGCTTCGGGGTTCATTGAGGCCGCGCCGGCGCCGACGCGAGGCCGGGCGCGCGATACACTATGGCTGATCGGCGCCTGGTCGCGAT
>NZ_JBNFOJ010000054.1:0-13702 GCF_057364705.1 Brevundimonas sp. CURTG3B2_SDJG | reverse complement strand
CTGCCGCCCGTGACGGCGGAGGGCTGGGGCGCGATCCGCGTGGGCATGAGCCGGGCCGAGCTGGCCAGGGTCGCCGGCGCTCTGCCGCCCTACGTCGAAGGCGGCGGCGTCGAGGGATGCGAGATCATCCATCCCGCCGGCGTTCCCGAGGGCGTCGACGTCATGCTGTGGGAAGGGGAGGTCGCCAGCGTCTGGATCGAAGCCGGCGGCATCCGCACGGCTGAAGGCCTCGGCGCCGGCTCCACCGCGTCTGAAATCCGGGCCCGGTACGGAAACCGGGTCTCCCGGCGGACCCACGAATACATCGCCTCGCCCGCCGAGTATCTCGACGTCTGGACCGTGCCCTTCCCCGAGGGCGAGGCGACCCAGGACGCCTATCTCCGCGCCCGCGGCGTCTCGTTCCATATCGGCGAGGACGGCAAGGCCTATCTGGTCGCCGGCGGCGACGGTTCAATCCGGTCGGTCGAAGGCTGCGCCTGATTCGTCGCGTCGCCTGACCGCGCGCGACATGCCAGACTGGCGGGCGCGGCGCCGAGCCGCGCCCGGACCGGTCGCCTCATGAACGTCTTCCATCGCGTGCTCGCCAACAATCTGGCGGCCAACATCACCAACTTCACCGTCTGGTTCGCCCTGACCTTCTGGGTCTACCTCGAGACCCGCTCCGTCTTCGCCACCGGCATGATCGCCGGGGTCTATCTGGTGCTGACGGCCGTCTCGGGCTTCTGGCTGGGAAGTCTGGTGGATCACCATCGCAAGACCCGGGTGATGGCGGCCTCCAGCGCGGTGTCGTTCCTGCTCTACGGCGTGTCGCTGCTCGTCCTTCTGGCCGCGCCGGAAGGCGTGATGAAGGATGTGTCGGGCGTGTGGCTGTGGGCCTTCATCGGCACGGTGATGGTGGGCGTCATCGCCGGCAACGTCCGCAGCATCGCCCTGCCCACCCTGGTGACTCTGCTGGTTCCGGAGGACCGGCGCGACAAGGCCAACGGCCTGGTCGGCATGGTGTCGGGGATCGGCTTCCTGACCACCTCGGCGGTCAGCGGTTTCCTGGTCGCCTGGGGCGGCATGCTCTACACCCTGGCGTTCGCCCTCGCCCTGACGGCGCTGGTGTTCGTCCATCTTCTGACCGTCCGGGTGGACGAGCCGCGGGCCGAGGCGGCCCCGGACCAGCCGGCGGAGCCCAGGCGCGTGGACATCGCCGGGACGATACGGGTCATCGGCGCGGTGCCCGGCCTGTTCGCCCTGATCCTGTTCGCCGCCTTCAACAACTTCCTGGGCGGGATCTTCATGGCCCTGCTGGACGCCTACGGCCTGTCCCTGGTGGACGTGCGTACCTGGGGGTTGCTGTGGGCCGTGGTGTCGTGCGCCTTCATCCTGAGCGGGATCGTCATCGCCAGGACGGGCCTGGGCCCGAAGCCGCTGCGCACCCTCCTGCTGGTCAACCTGGCCGTCTGGTCGGTGAGCGCCGTCTTCACCATCCAGTCCTCGATCATCCTTCTTATCTCCGGCTGTTTCATCTGGCTGTTCCTGGGGCCGTACGCCGAGGCCGCCGAGCACACGACGCTGCAGAAGGTCGTCCCCTATGAGCGGCAGGGCAGGGTGTTCGGCTTCGCCCAGTCGGTCGAACTGGCCGCCTCGCCGCTGACCGCCTTCCTGATCGGGCCGTTGACCCAGTTCGTCTTCATCCCCCTGATGACCGACGGAGCGGGGGCGGATCTGATCGGCGACTGGTTCGGACGCGGTCCGGAGCGCGGCATCGCCCTGGTCTTCACCCTGGCCGGCCTTCTGGGCGTGGTGGCGACCCTCATCGCCTTCAGCTCCAGATATTACCGCCAGCTCTCGGCCGCCTATGCCGCCGCGCCGGCGCAGGGACCGGCTGCAGCCTAGCGCGGCGTCGGCATCCGTTCCTTGCGGCGCCCCGTGCGGGCGGGCTAAACGCGGCGTCTGACCGCCTCGCACAGCAGAGTTGCCTCCATGACCGACATCGCCGAAATCCTCGCCCGCCAAATCCTCGACAGCCGCGGCAACCCGACCGTCGAGGTGGACGTGATCCTCGAGGACGGCAGCTTCGGCCGGGCGGCGGTGCCGTCGGGCGCCTCGACGGGCGCGCACGAGGCGGTGGAACTCCGCGACGGCGACAAGGACGCCTGGGGCGGCAAGGGCGTCCAGAAGGCGGTCGACGCCGTCAACGGCGAGATCTTCGACGCCCTCAGCGGCATGGACGCCGAGGACCAGCGCCGCATCGACGAGGCGCTGATCGGGCTGGACGGGACCAAGAACAAGTCCCGCCTGGGCGCCAACGCGATCCTGGGCGTCAGCCTGGCCTGCGCCAAGGCCAGCGCGGTCAGCTCCAACCTGCCGCTCTACCGCTACCTGGGCGGGGTCTCGGCCCGCATCCTGCCGACCCCGATGATGAACATCATCAACGGCGGCGCCCACGCCGACAATCCGATCGACATCCAGGAGTTCATGATCCTGCCGACCGGCGCCGAGAATTTCTCGGAAGGCCTGCGCATGGGCGCGGAGATCTTCCATGCGCTGAAGAAGGCGCTGAAGGACGCCGGTCATAACACCAACGTCGGCGACGAAGGCGGTTTCGCCCCGAACCTGGCCTCGGCCGAGGAGGCGCTGAGTTTCATCACCCGCGCCGGCCAGGCCGCCGGCTATCTGGCGGGCGAGGACTTCCACCTGGGCCTGGACGTCGCCGCCACCGAGTTCTTCAAGGACGGCAAGTACGTCATGGCCGGGGAAGGCAAGACCTTCGACGCCGACGGCATGGTCGGCTACCTGGCCGACCTGTGCGAACGCTTCCCAATCGTCTCGATCGAGGACGGCTGCGCCGAGGACGATTTCGACGGCTGGAAGGTCCTGACCGACCGCCTGGGCGACCGCGTCCAGATCGTGGGCGACGACCTGTTCGTGACCAATCCGGCCCGTCTGGCCGCCGGCATCGGCGAAGGTCTGGCCAACTCGATCCTGATCAAGGTCAACCAGATCGGCACGCTTTCCGAGACGCTGGATGCGGTCGATATGGCCCACCGCGCCGGCTACACCGCCGTGATGAGTCACCGCTCGGGCGAGACCGAGGATTCGACGATCGCCGACCTCGCCGTCGCCACCAACTGCGGGCAGATCAAGACCGGCTCGCTGGCCCGTTCGGACCGCACGGCCAAGTACAATCAGCTGCTGCGGATCGAGGAGCTGCTGGGCGACCAGGGCGCCTACTACGGCGACGGCATGCTGCTGAAATAATCCTCGGATCGGCCCCGCTCCGCTCGTTGTCCCAGGACGACGAGTTTTACGGTCAAGCTACGGTTCGTTAGGGCTTTTCGGTCATGACTCGTCAATCACGAGTCCACGCTCAGAAGGAGCGTCCGAGTGCCCGAACGGATGAAGCCCTACGTACCCTCCGCCGTCCTGCTTCTGCTGATCGTCTACCTGGGCGTTCAGGCCCTCACGGGCGAGCGCGGGCTGCTGAGCGGCGGCGAGCGGGACGCCATGCTGATCCGGCGAGAGGCGCAACTGGCGGATATCCTTGAGGAACGCCGCGATCTGGAGGTTCGTGTCCGCTATCTGCGCACCGACAGCCTGTCGCGCGATCTGCTGGAAGAGCGGGCCCGGGCCGTGCTCGGCTTCTCCGACCCTCGCGACTATGTGATCCGGGTCTCGCAGCCCGTCCGCCAAGGCGCCGCATCGCGCAAGTCGTGAACTTTAGTTACAGCTTCACCGGGCCGCTTTGCGTTTCGGGAACGAAGGCTGCTAAAGCCCCTTTCCGTAACGACAAGAGACCCCGCCGGCGGGTCCAGCCGGGAGATGACGGATGGCGAAAGCCGCCGCTAAAGCGACCTCGACCAAGATTCCCAACACGCCCCAGGCCTCCAAGGAGGATCTGCTGCGCTTCTATCGCGAGATGGTGCTGATCCGCCGTTTCGAGGAGCGGGCGGGCCAGCTGTACGGCATGGGCCTGATCGGCGGCTTCTGCCACCTGTACATCGGCCAGGAGGCCGTGGCGGTGGGCGTTCAGGAGAGCGTCAAGCCGGGCCACGACAAGATCATCACGGGCTACCGCGATCACGGCCACATGCTGGCCGCGGGCATGGACCCCAAAGAGGTGATGGCCGAGCTGACCGGCCGCATCGGCGGTTCGTCCAAGGGCAAGGGCGGCTCGATGCACATGTTCGACGTGCCGACTGGCTTCTACGGCGGTCACGGCATCGTCGGCGCCCAGGTGGCGCTGGGCACCGGCCTGGCCTTCGCCGGCAAGTACCGCGGCGACGACTCGGTCGCCTTCGTCTACTTCGGCGACGGCGCGGCCAACCAGGGTCAGGTCTACGAGAGCTTCAACATGGCTCAGCTGTGGAAGCTGCCGGCCATCTACATCATCGAGAACAACCAGTACGCCATGGGCACCTCGATCGAGCGCTCGTCGGCGACGACGGAGCTCTTCCAGCGCGGCGCCAGCTTCGGCATCCCGGGCGAGCAGGTCGACGGCATGGACGTGCTGGCCGTGCGCGACGCCGTGGCTCGCGCCGTCAAGCGGGCGAGGGAAGGGGGCGGCCCCTTCATCCTGGAGGTGAAGACCTACCGCTACCGCGGCCACTCCATGTCGGATCCGGCCAAGTACCGCACCAAGGAGGAGGTCGACGAGGTCAAGAAGACCCGCGACCCGATCGACCACGTCAAGATCCTGCTCGAGCAGGCCAAGGCCACCGAGGACGAGCTGAAGGCCATCGACAACGAGATCAAGGCGATCGTCGCCGAAGCCGTGCAATTCGCTCAAGAGAGCCCGGAGCCGGATCCGTCCGAGCTCTACACCGACGTCTACGTGGAGGCCTGACCAGTGACCGACATCCTGATGCCGGCCCTGTCCCCCACGATGGAAGAGGGCACGCTGACCAAGTGGCACATCAAGGCGGGCGACACCGTGTCGGCCGGCCAGGTGATCGCCGAGATCGAGACCGACAAGGCGACCATGGAGGTCGAGGCCGTCGACGAGGGCGAGGTGCTCGAGATCCTGGTGCCGGAAGGATCCGAGAACGTGAAGGTCAACACGCCGATCGCCCGCCTGGCCGGCGAGGACGGCGCCGCCGCTCCGGCGCCGAAGGCCGAAGCGCCGAAAGTTGAGGCCGCTCCAGCCCAGTCTGACGCCTCCGGCGAGCCCGAAAAGAAAGACGTCACGGCCGCCGGCCCGAAGGTCGAGCTGCGTGATCCCGAGATCCCGGCCGACGCCAAGCTGGTGAAGACCACCATCCGCGACGCGCTCCGCGACGCGATGGCCGAGGAGATGCGCCGCGACGACAAGGTGTTCCTGATCGGCGAGGAAGTCGCCCAGTACCAGGGCGCCTACAAGGTCAGCCGCGAGCTGCTGCAGGAGTTCGGCGACCAGCGGGTCGTCGACACTCCGATCACCGAGCACGGCTTCGCCGGCCTGGGCGTCGGGGCGGCCATGGCCGGGCTGAAGCCGATCGTCGAGTTCATGACGTTCAACTTCGCCATGCAGGCGATCGATCACATCATCAACTCGGCGGCCAAGACGCTGTACATGTCGGGCGGCCAGATCCGGGCGCCCATCGTGTTCCGCGGCCCGAACGGCGCCGCCAGCCGTGTGGCGGCCCAGCACAGCCAGGACTACTCCGCCTGGTACGCACAGGTGCCCGGCCTGAAGGTCATCGCGCCCTATGACGCCGCCGACGCCAAGGGGCTGCTGAAGGCCGCGATCCGCGATCCGAACCCCGTCGTCTTCCTCGAGCATGAGATGATGTACGGCTTGGAGTTCGACGTGCCCGAGGTCGAGGACTATGTCCTGCCGATCGGCAAGGCCAAGGTTCGCCGCGAGGGGACCGACGTCACGATCACCGCCCACAGCCGCATGGTCGGCTTCGCGCTGCAGGCGGCCGAAAAGCTGGCGGAGGAGGGAATCTCCTGCGAGGTGATCGACCTGCGCACGCTGCGCCCCTTGGACCACGAGACCATCGTCGAAAGCGTCAAGAAGACCAGCCGCCTGGTCTCGGCCGAGGAAGGCTGGGGTCCGATGGGCGTGGGCGCCGAGGTGGTGGCCCGGGTCATCGAGCACGCGTTCGACTACCTCGACGCCCCGCCGCTGCGGGTGCACCAGGAAGACGTCCCGCTGCCCTACGCCGCCAACCTGGAAGCCTTGTCGCTGCCGGGCGTGGACAAGATCATCGCCGCTGTGAAGGGAGTGATGGCGTGACCGTTGAATCAAAGGCCTTGCCGATCCCCGACAATCTCGCCGATTTCGACCCGCAGGGCGTCACCGAACTGGCTCGGATCTGGTGGGGCGCCGACGCCGCCCAGATGAACATCAGGCCGGCCTTGCGCGATCCAAGCCATATGGGCGCGGTTCTGGCGGAGGCGGCGTGGAATTTCGCTAACGCTTATGAATCGACCGCGGGCCTGGATCGTGACCAGGCCTTCAAGGACATCTGCGAAGGCTGGACGCGGGCCCACGAACTCGCCGCCGCGTCGCAGAAGAAATGATCCGGCTTTCCTACCAGACGATCGAGGCATAGAGGCCATGACCGACATCCTGATGCCCGCCCTGTCGCCGACGATGGAAGAGGGTGTGCTGGCCAAGTGGCACGTCAAAGTCGGCGACACGGTCAAGGCCGGCGACGTCATCGCCGAGATCGAGACCGACAAGGCGACCATGGAGGTCGAGGCCGTCGACGAGGGCCAGATCACCGACATCCTGGTGGCCGAGGGAACCGAGGGTGTGAAGGTCAACACCCTGATCGCCCGCCTGAAGGACGAGGGCGACGCGGCCGTTTCGGCGCCCAAGGCCGATGCGCCCCAGGCCGCTCCCAAGACGGAAGCGCCCAAAGCCGAAGCGCCGAAGGCGGAGGTCTCGAAGGCGGAAGCCCCGAAGGCCGCTCCGGCTCAAACCCCCGCCAGGGCCGCCGACGGCGGGCGCCTGTTCGCTTCGCCCCTGGCGCGCCGCCTGGCGGTTCAAGCCGGTGTCGATCTGGCCTCGCTCAAGGGCACCGGACCGCACGGCCGTATCGTCAAGCGGGACGTGGAAGCCGCGGGCAAGGGCGGCGTCAAGCCGGCCTCCGCGACGGCCCCCGCGGGGAGCGGCGTCCCCTCCCGCCCGGTTCAGTCTCTGGCCCAGATGGGCATCCCGGACGGCAGCTACGACCTGATCCCGCTGGACGGGATGAAGAAGGCCGTCGCCCGGCGCATGGTCGAGAGCGTCCAGCAGGTGCCGCACTTCCCGCTGTTCATCGACGTCGAGATCGACGCCCTCCTGGCCGCGCGCGCCAAGGTCAACGCCCTGCTGGAGAAATCGGGCGTCAAGGTCTCGGTCAACGACTTCGTCCTCAAGGCGGCGGCCATGGCCCTGAAGGCGGTGCCGGAGGCCAACGCCAGCTACACGCCGGAAGGCATCGCCATGCACCACAACGCCGACGTGGCGATGGCGGTGGCGATCGACGGCGGCCTGATCACGCCGATCATCTTCAAGGCCGAGACCAAGACGCTGTCGCAGATCGCGACCGAGTCCAAGGATCTTGCCGCCCGGGCCCGCGAGCGGAAGCTGAAGCCTCAGGAGTTCCAGGGCGGCACCTTCTCGGTCTCCAACCTGGGCATGTTCGGCATCAAACAGTTCTCGTCGATCATCAACGAGCCGCAGGGCGCGATCATGAGCGTCGGGGCAGGGGAGCAGCGCCCCGTGGTCAAGAACGGCCAGCTGGCCGTCGCCACGGTGATGACCGTCACCCTGACCTGCGATCACCGCGTCGTCGACGGCGCGACCGGCGCCCGCTTCCTGCAGGCGTTCAAGCCGCTGATCGAAGATCCGGTGACGATGCTGGCGTAACCCCAGCCCGTCATCCTCGGGCTTGTCCCGAGGACCCATCGTTCGATCGCAGGAACGGGGGCCGGCGGGCGCAAATCTAAGGGCGGCGTCCGCGTCTGCGGCCGCCATGGGCCCTCGGGACAAGCCCGAGGGTGACGGAGTTGAAGATGGAATTCGACCTCATCGTCATCGGCTCGGGCCCCGGCGGCTACGTGGCCGCGATCCGCGCCTCTCAGCTGGGCCTGAAGACCGCCATCGTCGAGCGCGAGGCCCTGGGCGGCATCTGCCTGAACTGGGGCTGCATCCCGACCAAGGCGCTGCTGAAGTCGGGCGAGAAGTTCGAAAGCCTGTCGCATCTGAAGGACTACGGCCTGTCCGCGACAGGCGCGTCGTTCGACTTCGACGCCATCATCCAGCGTTCGCGAGGCGTCGCCGCCACGATGAACAAGGGCGTCGCCTTCCTGATGAAGAAGCACAAGATCGAGGTGATCGAGGGCGAGGCGAAGCTGGAGAAAGGGGCAGCGGCGCCGAAAGTCGTGGTCGCGCTGAAGGCCGGCGGCGATCGCACCGTCGAGGCCAAGGCGGTCATGCTGGCGGTCGGCGCGCGGGCGAGGGCGCTGCCGCAGATCGGTCTGGAGGCCGACGGCGACAAGATCTGGGCCTACCGCGAGGCGCTGGCCCCGAAGACGCTCCCGAAATCGTTCGTGGTTATCGGCTCGGGCGCGATCGGTCTGGAATTCGCGAGCTTCTACCGAGCCTTGGGTGCGGAAGTTACGGTCGTGGAAGCGGTCGAACGCATCATGCCGGTCGAAGACGAGGAGGTCTCCAAGGCCGCCCAGAAGGCGTTCGAGAAGCGGGGGATCAAGTTCCGCGTCGGCGCCAAGGTCACCAAGGTCTCCAAGACCGCCTCGGGCGTGAAGGTCGACGTCGAGGTCGGCGGCAAGGCCGAGGCGCTGGAGGGCGAGGTTTGCATCTCGGCGGTCGGCATCACCGCCAACACCGACGGCATCGGCCTGGAGGCGCTGGGCGTCGAGATGGACCGCGGCCACATCAAGACCGACGGCCACTGCGCGACCAATGTGAAGGGGCTCTATGCGATCGGCGACTGCGCCGGCGCGCCCTGGCTGGCGCACAAGGCGAGCCATGAGGGCATCCACGCGGCCGAGCACATCGCCGGCTTCAAGACGCCGAACGTCCATTCGCCCATCGCCGGCTGCACTTACACCCAGCCCCAGGTCGCCTCCGTCGGCGTCACCGAGCAGGCCGCGAAGGCCGAGGGTCGCGAGATCAAGGTGGGCCGCTTCCCGTTCCGGGTGAACGGCAAGGCCGTCGCCGCCGGCGAGGTCGAAGGCTTCGTCAAGACGATCTTCGACGGCAAGACCGGGGCCTTGATCGGGGCCCACATGATCGGCGCGGAAGTCACCGAGATGATCCAGGGCTATGTCACCGCCATCACCCTGGAGGCGACGGAAGAGGACATGCACGGCGTCGTCTATCCGCATCCGACGATGTCCGAGGCCATGCACGAGGCCTCGCTGGACGCCTATCAGCGCGTCCTGCACCTGTAGGGCCGCGATCAGCCTGAAGTCGCCTGGTCCGGGGGACGGAACCGTGTCGGCTCCAGCTCGACCTCCGCAGGCAGGCCGTCCATGGAGCCGGTCCTGAGGTACGCCATGAGGTCTGCCATCAGGTCGGGGTGTTCGTCGGCGACATCGTAGATCGCCCCGTGGCCACCGCCGTGGACGACCACCAGCCTGCTGTTGACGAAGTAGGGCTGGATCTCCCGGGAGTTCTCGATGGGGGTCGAGACGTCCCAGTCCCCATGCAGGAAGACGACCGGGATCGAGCTCCGGACGGGCAGGCGAAACGCGTCGCCGACGTCGGGCGTGGGCCACTGATCGGCTGTCGCCATGGACAGCGCGAAACCCCAACTCCCCAGGTAGCGCCGGGCCGGATCCGCCTGGAGCCTCAGGCCGCGCTCTCGCGACACGTTCAGGCTGGTGTCGATCAGCGGCCCGATCAGGGCGCTGGACGGATCGCCCATGGGGCGCCGGCTGACGGCGACCTCTTCGGCCCAGTCGGAATAGCGCCTTTCGTAGATCGCGAGAACGCGAGCCGGCCAGTCCGGCGCCGGCGCAATCAGACTCAGCCGGAAATCCTCCGGGCCCAACACCACCGTCGAGCCGTCGGCGAGGCGCACCCTTGCCGGAGACGTTTCCAGGCGGTCCAGAACGGCCTCGATCGCGGCCTTGAAACCTCCTGGAGGAAGACGCTCCCGGAACCCGGGGTCGGTCTCCGCCTCCGCCGCAATTCGCAGCAGGGCGGCCCAGACGTGGGACGGCATGTCGTAGCCGTTGTCCAGCGGCTCCACCCCCGAGAGCAGCGCGCGGCTCACGGTGGCTGGAAACAGGCGCATCACGGCGAAGCTCCACTGAGAACCGTAGCTCAGCCCGTACAGGTTCACCTTCGCGTAGCCCAAGGCCCGTCTGAGATCGTTCAGGTCATGGGCGCATTCCACGACGGTATAGCCGGCCAGGTTTCTACCGGGGTAGGGGGCCAGGGCCCTGCGAACGATGGAGGGTTCGGCCCGCAGGGCGTCCGCCAGGCTGGCCGGGCGGTCAAGCGGCTGTCCGTCCGGGTTCGGATTGAAGAGCATCCGATCATTCGGACCCGAGGCGCCTCTCTGGTCCATGACGACTACGTCGCCGGCCGCGCGGAACCGCAGCACGTCCTCTCGTTGCCGGGACGCGCCGAACCAACTCAGACCCTGGCGCGTGAACGGTTCGATATAGCTGTCGCCGGGGCCGCCCGGCAGCATGAACACCGGCGGGGTCCCCGGCGAAGCGGTTCCCTTGACGCGCATGAAGCGGACGCCGATCAGCCGGCTTCGCGGATCGGTCCGGTTCTCCGGCACGTAGATGTGGCCCAGTTCGTATCGGATCAGCGAGAGGCCGGAGATCATGAACCGAACCTCGGAGCGGATTTCGCCGGCCTGCGGCGGAACCTCGGATGACTGGCGGTCACCGCAGGATCCGACCGCAATGCTCAGCATCACGAGGCAAATCGCTCTGCAGACGCGCGAGACCATATCCGCTCTCCGTTCCGGTGAAGCTTCAGGTCGCCCGGATGAAGAGGCGCCGCCAGTTACATCTGCGTCATGCTGGGTCCGAGCCGCGAAAGGGCGGACAGATCAATTTGTCGCCTAAGATATATTATGCGAAATCATGTCATGGGCGGGGATCGGACCGCGCCGCGCCCGCGCCCTCGACCTCGGGATGGTAGAGACCGGTGATCCCGCCGACCGCGAAACCCGCGATGGTGCGAAGAATGCGGCGGCGCGGCCCGAAGGCGGCGCAGGGATCGGGCTGCGGGATATCTCGGACCTCGCGCGCCTTGCTCGAGAACGCGTCCCCCACGGCGTCGCCCATGGGCTCGGCCATCTGCAGCGCGTCGCCGACGCGGGAAAGCGACGGTGAATCGCGGCCGACATACTGGGCGTTGCGCGCCCAAAGCACGGCGGCGATCTGACGGCCCGAGCCCGCTTCCAGCATCTCCGATTCAATCGCCAGCCCGCCGGTCGTCGTCGGCACGCGGACATCGAGAACCGGCACGAAATATCCCACCGCCACGCTCGCCGCCGACCCCATCCGCCCCGTCAACTGCAGGCGGACGATGGTGGTGCGGACGGTCGCGCTGTCCGCCGTCGGCTGGGGGGCGATGGCGAACCGCTCGCTCACCTCGAAACAGATCTGGCGGTCCACCTCGCTCAGGACCTTGCCGCGCTCCGCGGGGGTCAGCTGGTCGCCAATCCCTGGGGAGAAGACGGCGGGCTGGAGATAGACGGTGGTGACGGCGTCGGAGGCCGCGTCGTCACGACGCGTCCGGACCGAGGCGCTGCGGCTGCCAGGACTTTCAAACCCTTCATAGCTGGCCAGATAGCCGGAGTTGGCCGCGGGCGTGGTGTGGCAGGCCGCCAGAGCGGTCGAGGCCAGGAGCGGAACCAGGGCGAACAGGCGCTTGGACATGGGAGGTCTCCGTAGACATGGCGGGTGCTGCGCCATTGGGGGCGTGATGAGAGGGTGTTGCGCCGACCCATGCCGGCGGTCCGAGGCGGGCGGGCCGGGGGAACCCGCGGTCCCCGCCTTCCGTGATCAGGGAAGCGTCAGGAGCGCCGGGACCAGTCCCTCATGGCGAGCCGCGGCGAGCGCCGCCGGCAAGGGCAGAGCCAGCAGAAGCACCGATCCGTCCAGAACCGTCCTTACGAAGCGGGCGGGATCGATCTCCAGACGCGGCTCGTCGCGCCAGATCGACCACCGGGGCCAGAACCGCGGCGTTGCTTGACGATATCGGTCGTACTCCGCGCCGAAAGCCTGGCTAAGCCAGGCCTCCTCGCGCAGGACCGTCGCTCGCAGGACCAGGACGGTGAGCATCGTCAGGCCCAGGGACAGAACCAGGCTGCCAGTCTGGGCGCCAATGCCGAAGGCTGCCAGAAAACTGAACAGGTAGAGCGGGTTGCGCGAGACCGAATAGGGACCGCGGGCGACGATCTCGCGCGTCTTGCGGCCGCCGATGTAGAGGGAACACCAACTGCGGCCGACGATCGCACCGAATACGGCGAGTTGCCCCGCCGCCGCCAACGCCCGGTTCCAGATCGAGTCCTCCCAGAGAGGGCGAGCGATTGCGGCCACCCCGATGAAGAGCAGGATCACGCCCGCGAGAATGGCTTTGCGTCTCAGTTGAACGCGTATGAGGGTCGTGCTGTCGATCGTCGAAACCTGCGCGGAACGAGCGCCGGGCTGGTCGGCAAGCGGGGTGGACATCGCCGTTTCGTCTCGGAAGCCTGCGCCCGGAACGCGGCGCTCGATGAATGACGCCGCCGCCTCACACCCCTCTCAATGCGAAATCGAAAAAAGATCGCCGGCGCCCATTGCGCCCGACGGGAAGCCGTTCGACACAAACGCTGGTCGTCGCGGCGTCAGGCATGCACAGGTCCGTTCCAAGGTGACGCAAGGTCCCAAAGCCGCACTTCTCGCCGTCTATCTTGATCGTCGCCCCACGCTCGTCCGCTTCTTCGCGGCTCGGACGGGATCGGCCGATCGCGCCCAGGACATCGTTCAGGACATCTATGTGCGACTGCAGACGATGTCCGACGCCGCCGCCGCGGAGGTGGAGTCCCCCCTCCCCTTTCTCTATCGCATCGGAGGCAATCTGATGCTCGACGGCGTGCGTGGCGGTCGACGCGCGCTCGAACGGGACCAGGCCTGGACGGATGCGTCCGGCGCATCGGTCGGTGGGATTTCCGTCGTCGATGCGCCCTCGCCGGAGGACGCCGCCTGGGCCCGTCTCAAGCTGGATCAGGTCGCCGCCGCCCTCGCGGACGTTCCGCCCAACGCCCGGCTCGCCTTTCGACTGCATAAGATCGACGGGCTGACGCACGCCGAGGTCGCCGCGCGAATGGGCGTCTCTCGCAGCTCCGTCGAAAAATACGTCAGCAGCGTCCTGGCGCGCCTGCTGGAAAGGGTCGGCTGGCCATGATGACGAGATTTCGCCATCTTCCGTTGCGGGACACGCCCGTCCGCGGCGTCTCTTCACCTGGACAGTTCGTCTGTCAGATCGAACCCGCATGACCCGCCGCGAAGACCTTTCCTCGTCCGTCATCGAACAGGCCGCGGCCTGGGCCGTGCGGCTGAGCGACGATGACGCCTCCGACGAGGATTTCCTGGCTTTGGAGGCGTGGCTCGCGCAATCGCCGGACCATGTCGCCGCCTACAATCAGGCCGAGGGATTGCTGCTCGCCCTGGACGATGATCGCGCCGCCCTCGACGCCGCCCTGACACGGGCCGCCGCCGTCCGCCGCCGCCCTGCCGCCCCCTCGCGCACCCCGGCTCAAGG
>NZ_JBNFOJ010000053.1:0-13728 GCF_057364705.1 Brevundimonas sp. CURTG3B2_SDJG | reverse complement strand
CGCTGTCCACCGGCTCGGCCACCGCTCGGAGTGGCTGGCCGCGGCGCTGCTGATGCTGCGCGGCTACCAGGTCCTCGGCTTCCGGCTGAAGACGCGCGCCGGCGAGATCGACATCCTGGCCCGGCGCGGCCGGGTCCTGGCGGTGGTCGAGGTCAAGCGCCGCGCCACGCTGGAACAGGCGTTCGTCGCCCTGACGCCGGACCAGTACGATCGCCTGCTCTCGGCCGGACGGGCGGTGTTGCGCCAAAGACCCAGCTTGGCCGGTCATGTGCTCCGGATCGACATGGTGGCGCTGGCTCCCGGCCGCGTTCCGCGCCATCGTCGGGGCGTGGTTCCCTTCGGGCGGGGCAGGGATGACGCGTGAAGAGGCGGAAGCGACCCTGACGGCGGCCGGCCTGGCCGACGACGACGCCTTTCCGCTGCTGGAGGCGGCGATCGCCTGCGCCATTCACGACTATCCCTTCCGCGATCCCGAGCCTGTCCGCGTCCTGGCCGCCAACGCCGCCGAACGCCTGGGCGAACGCATCGGCGGCGAAAGCCCCGACGACGCCCTGGCCGAGACCATGGCCGCGGACCTGCGCCTGAACGGCGACCTGCTGAACTACGACCACCCCGGCAACACCGACGTCATCGACGTCGCCGAGCGTCGGCGCGGCCTGTCGGCGGCGCTGGCGGTCTTCTACCTGGACGCCGCCCGGCGGGCGGGGGTGAAGGCCCAGGGCGTCGACTTCCCCGGCCATTTCCTGCTGCGGGTCGAGACCTCCGAAGGTCCCGTCGCCCTGGACCCGTTCAGCCAGGGCCGGCTGGTGCTGCCGTCCGAACTGACCCGCCGGGCGCTGCGCGCCGGCCTGACGCCCCACGTGGCCGACCGGCTGGACGTGCTGATGGCCCCGGTCAGCGACCGCGAGGCGCTGATCCGCCTGCAGAACCTGCTCTTCATCCGGGCCATCAAGGCCCACGACTATGAGAACGCGGAACGCTCGGCCCTGCGACGCGCCCTGCTGGACCCCGAGGATCACCGGCCGTGGCTGGACGTCGCCGCCGCCCGCGAAAAGCAGGGGGCGCTGTCGGGCGCGCTGGAGGCGCTGTCCCGCGCCCGCAGCCTGGACGACCCGACGGAGATCCGCCGCCAGATGTCGGTCGACCGGGTGAGGCTGCAGCTGAACTGACGGTGCGCGCCCAGGGGAGACCGGGCGTGCGAAGTGGTTAGTGGCTGGTGGTTCGTGGCTGACTGGACAAACACCGGCCTCGATCGCCTAGCGCCAGCGTCCGCGGCACGCTCCAACCACTAACCACTAACCACTAACCACTAACCACTAGCTACGAACCACTTCACGCGCACTTGCGCCGGCCCGGGCGCGCTCCCATAGCCAAGCCAGCCCCGCCGCGAAGGACGCCCGATGCTCAGAGTCGCCATCCAGATGGACCCCATCGAAGGGGTCAACATCGAGTCCGACACCACCTGGCTGCAGGCCATGGAAGCCCAGAACCGCGGCTATCCAGTCTGGGTCTACGACTTCCGCACCCTGGCGCTGGAGGACGGTCGCCTGTTCTGCCGCGCCCGTCCGGTGACCCTTCGCCAGTCCGTCGGCGACCATGTGACCTTCGGCGACGAGGTGAAGCTGGACCTGAGCGCGGACGTCGACGTGATCCTGATGCGCCAGGACCCGCCGTTCGACATGGCCTACGTCACCGCCACCTACCTGCTGGAGACGGTGCATCCGAAGACCCTGGTGGTGAACGACCCCGCCGAGGTGCGTTCCGCCCCCGAGAAGTTGCTGGTGACCCGCTTCCCCGGCCTGACTCCGCCCACCCTGATCAGCTCCGATCCGGTCGCCCTCGCCGACTTTCACAAACGGCACGGCGAGGTGGTGCTGAAGCCCCTGCATGGGGCGGCGGGGTCGGGCGTGGTGCGGCTGAAGGCCGACGATCCCAATCTCGAGGCCCTGGTCGAGATCCACGCCGTGGGGTCGCGCGATCCCCTGGTCATCCAGAAATTCATCCCGGCGGTGTCGAAGGGCGACAAGCGGATCATCCTGATCGACGGCGAGCCGGTCGGCGCCATCAACCGCATCCCGGCCAAGGACCAGGTCCGCTCCAACCTGCGGGTCGGCGGGACGGCCGCGCCGGTGGACCTGACTCCCCGCGACCTGGAGATCTGCGCCGCCATCGGGCCGACGCTGAAGGACCGCGGCCTGATCTTCGTCGGCATCGACGTGATCGGCGACTACCTGACCGAGATCAACGTCACCTCGCCCACCGGCGCCCAGCAGCTGAAGCGCTTCACCGGCGTCGACGCCGCCGCCCTGATGTGGGACGCGATCGAGAGGAAGCGCGCGGCCGCTTGACGCCGCGCTTGCCAACCGCCCGGGTTCGTGTTTCGTTCTCTCCCGCATAACGGGAGGACGCGATGCTCGCCAATGTGGTGACGGTCGCCTTCGAGGGGGTCGAGGCCCGGCGGGTGGACGTCCAGGTCCAGCAGCTGTCGGCCGACAACGGGATCTTCTCCATCGTCGGCCTGCCCGACAAGGCGGTGGCCGAGAGCCGCGAACGGGTGCGCGGCGCCTTCGCCGGCATCGGCCTGGCCCTGCCGACCCGACGGATCATCGCCAATCTGGCGCCCGCCGACCTACCCAAGGAAGGCAGCCATTTCGACCTGCCGATCGCTCTGGCGCTTCTGGCGTCCATGGGCGTCATCCCGCCCGACGCCCTGTCCGGCTGGGCGGCGGTGGGGGAACTGGGACTGGACGGCCGCATCGCCCCGGTCGGCGGTGCCCTGCCGGCGCGGTGGCGGCCGACGCGATGGGCCTGGGCCTGATCTGCCCCGAGGCCAATGGGCCGGAAGCGGCCTGGGCCGGCGAGGTCGCCGTGCTGGCGCCGCGCTCGCTGATCCGGCCTGGTCAAACCACTTCAAGGGGCAGCCAGGTGCTGCGCCGCCCCGAGCCAGGCGCCATGCGCGACGGCGCCCGCGTTCCCGATCTGCGCGAGGTCAAGGGCCAGGAGAGCGCCAAGCGCGCGCTGGAGATCGCGGCCGCCGGCGGCCACAACCTGCTGTTCGTCGGGCCGCCGGGTTCGGGCAAGTCGATGATGGCCGCGCGCCTGCCTGGTCTCTTGCCCCCGCTGACGCCTCGGGAGCTTCTGGAGACCTCAATGGTCTGGTCGATCGCCGGCCTGATCGAGCGGGGCGGCCTGACCCGCGAGCGGCCGTTCCGATCGCCGCATCATTCGGCCTCCATGGCCGCCCTGACCGGCGGCGGCCTCCGGGCCCGCCCGGGCGAGGCCTCGCTGGCGCACAACGGCGTGTTGTTCATGGACGAACTGCCCGAGTGGGCCGCTGTTATGGCGCAAACACACCTAGCGGCATGAGACGCATCTAGTTGTTCTTGCTACGTTCTTTTGCATGGAGAACGTAAACCCCAACGACTACGACCGCCCGAACACCATCTCGGGGCTGCTGGCGAAGCGGAAGCAGTTGACGAAGCTGTTGAAGGACCTGCGTGTCGAGGAACGAAAGGTCGTTAGCGACCTGGACCACCTCGACGCGGCGATCCGGCTGTTCGACCCGGAAGCGGACGGCGTTCGCTTGACGCGGTATCCGACGAAGCACCGTGCCAAGAAGGGCGAAGTCGTGCGCCTCGTGGTGCGGATGCTCAAGGAGGCCGACCGGCCGCTCACCGCGCTCGACATTGTCCATCAGCAGATCAAGGAGCGCGGACTCAAAACCGACGACGGGACGGTCGTCCTCCTGCGCAAGCGGGTAGGCGCGTGTCTGACAAAGCTGAAGAACGACGGCTATGTGCGCGGCATCGACATGCCGGGGCTCTACAAGGGCTGGGAGTGGGTCCGTTGACCCCGCTGGTGTTCTGGCACGGCCGCCGTCTTTGTCAGGTGGCGCCCGCCTATCAAGGTGACGGGTTCATTGGCCTGTGCGACGGCCGGGTCGTTGCAACCGCTCCCGACCGCGCAGGTGTCATGCGTGCGCTAATCTTGGCAGCGCGCTGGCGGCGATGATCGCTCCCTAGCCTTTGGCTGCGGTCGCGCCCGGCTCCGCCGGAGAACCTTCGGTCTCGCGGAGCCGATCCACGACGTGGCGTTGGACCGCCATAAGATTGATCAGCGCATAGAAATCGCGCGTCTCGACCTCTGTAAGGTCGGACGACAAGAGATGGAGCGTCGAGGCGTCGTAGACCGCATTGTCCCCGTATGGAGGCCAAGCCAAGAGGAACCGAAGGGTCGGCTCTTCGTCATGTGCGAACTTCGACCAAAGTGACCCTGGGCCGTCCCAAGAGACGATCGACTTAGCCGTCTCAAAAGAGAACCGATTGTCGGTCAGGACCTTAATCGTCCGCATCAGGCAAAGGTCAGTGTAGCCGATGCGGTTCCACCCGGTGCGCGGGGAGGCGTCCAGCTTAACCTCCGCGTCTCGCGCATAGAATTGGGCCAGCATTCCAACCCGACCGAGGGCCTTGAGATAGGAGCGCAAGCCTTCGTAGCCGATCCCGACGATCTGGGCGGCGCGGGCGGTGGTGACAGTTGGGAGGTCTGTGAGCATGAGAGTATTCGGTGTTGCTGACACCGATTGATAGCGACAACCCAAAACGTGTCAATGACACCGTTTCGTGGCCGTCGTGCGCCGCTTGCGCGCCTTGACACCCTCGGTTGTCTCGCCGACCGTCCCTTGGGGGCGGGAACATGGCAAAGAACAGCGCCGCTGGATGCGCACCGTGGCTGGTGTTGGGGCTTATTGTGGTGGCGATCAGCCGCTGCTTCGGAGGTGGCGGGGATTCAACCTCGCCCTCGCCCTACGAGCCGGACACCTCTCCGCCTCGACTCGTCGCCACCTCGCACCGCTACACGCAGCCCGCCTCTCTCAACTGCCGCGCCGAGCCGAGGACGACGGCGAGCCGGGTCGAGTCGATCTCCGAAAGCACCTATGTCGGTGTGATCCGGTCGGAGAACGGCTGGTCGCTGTTAGACCGCTCGGAGCCTTGCTGGGTGTCCAGCAGCTTCCTGGATGACAGCCCGCCGCCCGTTCGCGCGGCTGCGCCTGCCCGCTTCTACGGTGGTGGCGGTGGTGGGTCAGGCCGCCGATCAAGCCCGCCGGCGCGGATGTATGGCGGTTCCTACGCAAACTGCGCGGCGGCCAGAGCCGCCGGTGCCGATCCTGTATATGCCGGCGAGCCGGGATACGGGCACCATCTCGATCGGGACGGCGACGGGGTTGGCTGTGAGTGACAAGGTTTCATGGCCGCGCTCTCGCCGTGCTGTTGCCCACGTAGGACGCAGAGCAACACGAGCGCGCAACAGTTGAGCGCTAGACAGATGTCCAATCTGCTGGCACCCTGTTCCTGTTTTGTTTTAGGGGTTGAAGATGGCTGACGAAGACAACGATTACGGCGACTACGGCATCTTGAAGAAGTCGATGACCACGGCACATCTGGAGGTGCCGGACTTCGGGGACTCATACGAGCCAGTGGTCTCGGAGCCGATTACACCAGCGGCCCCAACGACGAGCGATGACGAGTAACTGATGGCCGACGAGCGCTCAACCAAACGGGTCATGCTTTTTGACGCCATGACCTCGGCCCATCTTCAGCAAGCAGTCCAGGGGCTGACGGCCAAACCCGCAACCGAAGCACCGGCCCCTGCCTCGGCCCCCCAAGTGACGAGCCAGCCCCAGTCGCCGACGAGCAGCGCGCCCAAGAATGGGTGAGAGTGGGCCCACTTGGGTCGACGTCACATCTCTGCTGCTTGCGGGCGCCGCGATGGTGATCGCGTTGGTGGCTCTACGGAACTCCGACCGAAATTCGTCGGCAGCCAACCTCCTCGCGATCACAGAAGCTTTCCGTCAGGCCTGGGAACGTGTGACCGACGGCGATCCGAAGAAGCGCGCCTACCATTTCCACAACCTGATGAACCTGTTTGAAGTTGGGAGCGCCATCTATCTTGACCGGTCCTTACACGGAGCGTCACGAACGCTGCTGAGAGAATGGATGGAGGACACGCTCAAGCTGCTGGCGAAGAGCCCCTACGCTCGGGCCGAGATCGCCAAGATGCGAACCGAGCCACGAGTTTTTGAGTATCTGAAGCGCTTTCTGAAAGAGCGCCGGCGCGAGGGTCATCCGCACTTCATCCAGCCGCTCGTTGACCAAGATCAGCCTCAACCGCCGGAAGGTGCCGAAGCTGCGGTCGCGGCTGCGGCGGCCACTTCTGAGCCGGCCCCTGATCAGGGTGGAGCCACGCTGGACGAGCCGACGTCGTCCGTTGCGAAACCTTGCCTAGCGGTCGGTTCAGCCGACATCGACCGCTAAGGCGAAGGTTTGACCAAGGGCTTTGCCCTAACCCGAAACAGTGGCAGTCAAGCCGTTATGCAGCACCGCGAGATCGCCGCCTACGCCATCGCCCTGATCGCCCTAGCCGTAGGTGGCATTGCGGTCGTCCGGGGTGACGCAAACAGCGCGACTCTTGCGGCTTGGGTCCAAGCCCTGGGGTCGGTAGCGGCGATCATCGTCGTCTCCTTGCCAGTGCTGATCCAGCGTAGTCTCGACCTCCAGCAGGCTAAGGCCGCCACCCTCGCTACGGTCAACTCGGCCTACGACGTCATGACCACGCTGGCCGACAGCTACCTCGGCCAAGGGAAGGAGCGCAGCGAGTGGTATGTCCCGCAGCTTGACGTAATCGAAGCCATGCTGTCGCGATGCCCAATTGAGAAGATCGGTTCAACCGAGGCCACGACAGCTTTTATCCACTTCAGAGAACTGTTCTCTAGGTCAGCCGCGTTCGCAGACCCCGAAGAGGGTCAGCCGCTAGGTAGCTTTGTCGTCTACATCATGTCGAACGCCAGCCGACAGGTCGAAACGCTGCGGCGGCTGCTGAAATGAACCCGTTGAAGCTACTGGCGCGGCTCCGCCACGAGTGGACCAAGAACGATAGCAAGCTTGAGAGAAATGGGGGGCGGGACGCGATCTGAAGGAGGCCATGATGATCGTCGCGCTCATTGTTCTTCTAATGGCCCAAATTGCCTTGGCGTGTGGTGGCTAGTGGACCCGGCGGCGAGTTAGAAGGTCACAGGTATACCGTTTCTCGTGCAGTGCATTCGCCAAGCGTCCTCGAAGAACGCCCCTTCGGCCGGGTCGGACGAGTCGATGTGCGCGGACACCTCGCCTCGATTCGACACCGCCGCGTGAAATCGCCTGAAGCCGGTCAGCCCGCCGAACTCGTTTCGCGCGTTCACCTCGCCGCAGAAGGTCGCAACGTCAGGGCGGTTTAGAACCCTCCGGACGGTTCGGAACGTCGCCGACGATGGGTCTCGTAACTCCGCCAGGACGGCGTCCCGCCCCGCAGCGCGTATCTGCGCGGACGTCCACCTGACGACAGGCTGACTTTCCCGCCGGCGTTCGACGCAGGCCGCGTAGCTGCCCTCGCTCAAGTTTCGCAGCCCCGCGAGGAGGGCGGCAGGACTTCCTTCGGGAAAGCCACCGGTGGTCGAGCAGGGATCGGATTGGGCAAGCGTCTGCTGGGGAACCACCAGCCCCAGCGCTACCGCCACACCAGATAACGCGATCATCTTGAGCATGATAATGGCCCCTCGGATAAGCACTATGTTGCCTATCGAAGGTTGCCAGAAGTTAGGCAGAATGGTTCCTGGAACCATTCTGCCGATCATTGCCCCATGGCCGATGCGGTGGGAGGATCGAGTCGGCGCCAACTTGAGGCGGCTGCGCAAGGCCAAGGGCCTTAGCCAGGAGGCGCTCGCGCATGAGGCCGGCATGTCGATGCGTTATCTCGCCGGCCTGGAGCGCGGCGAGGAAAACCCGTCACTGCTGTTTCTGGTCAAGCTAGCCGAGGCGCTGAGTGTCGAGCCAAAGGTGCTTTTAGAATGATGCTACATGTAGGGCGGGCTAGCACATGTTGCATCAGCAATGCCCTTATGCGCCTTTGGTAGCTTGAAATCTATATAGGTTAGCAGCTTGTCGGCGGTTTCATAAATCTTCTTCATGTTACCAAGAGACTTATGATGGTAAACAGAGTTGCGCGCCTCTCTCACTAGTTCGAAATCAAAGACCACCACGTCAAGAGATACCTGTTGGGCACCGTTCTTGAAGTGTGGACGAAATAGTGACCAATGAGACTCAAGGACTCTTTTCAACTGTCCTAATGTGCTAGCGGTCATCAGTTCGTATCCATCCGCGAATTGATCGACGTCTATTGACGCCTTGGTCATCTCTTCGACCATTAGGAATATGGCGCGAGCACGCTCCGAACCAATTAGTTTTCTAAAATCTTCAGATAGATCGGTGAAAACGCCGCCCTGTCTTACGACGTTACGAAACGGCGTCCACCAAACCGCTAGTTTGTAATGTTCCTCTAGCGTGACAGCGACCCGAGAACGGAAAGCTGTCTCAAAACAGTGGAACATTGGGAATAGCTGGGCGTGCTCTGCTACCTTCCGGTTATATACGGCGTAGATCGCTGTGCGCCACTCGCCGGTTCCAATGGGTAGCTTGCTCTTGCCAGCCGAAAGTTCTGCTAAAGAGGCCTTCATGAGTGAGGGGCTCACTACGGCCAAATCTCGCTCGAAGGCGGCTATGTCTTTAAGAGTTGGCGTGAAATTGAGGTGGTTCCGAAAGAGGTCGGCCACAACTCGGTAGCTGGCTGCTGGCACGAAGGCTCCGAAGAATTCTTGACATCGGCGTAGGGAACTCCATAATCCACGTCACTCTGGTGATGTCACCCCCAACGGGGTGGTTCCCTCTTGCCGAGGCTGATCTGGAGTCTAAAAACCGTTTTCTAGGCACGAAGGCCGTCCCTTATGGGGCGGCCTTTTGCGTTGCGTTACTCTTCCCCAGGCTCTCCCAGCCGCACGAGATAGCTGCCCATCGCCAAGCAGCACTCGATGAAGAAAGCCGCGCTGAAGGTGCCACGGTTGATCTGATTGCGGATGTTGGCCTCATTGGCCGCCGCGCCGGCACCCCGCTCTCGCAGCAAGTCCGCCAGTTCCTTGTAGCTGACCCCCCGGCGCTGCATCTCCGCCTTGAGGATTCTCTTGGCGCGCTGCGCCCAATCCTTACCTGATGTAGGGGCTGCCACGCATCGCTCCGGTGTTAAGTGCATCAAAAATGATGCGTTCGCACTTGACAAAATGCGCCGCCAGCGTTCATACGCATCACATCTGATGTGTATGAACGGAAAGGCGGGTTGGCGCAACACTTTCTCCTTTCGGCGAAAGCCCGGACGCTTAGCGTCCTCGAAGTCGCTCGTATGAGCGACGACGAGGCGTATGAGGCGCTAAAGGCTGTGCGCTTCGAGGCGAACGATGGCGCCCCTTACTGCCCGCGTTGCGGCATCGACGCGGTCTATACCTACACCGTCCGCCGCCTCTTCAAGTGCAAGGCTTGCGACAAGCAGTTCACGGTGACCTCGGGAACGACGTTCCGTAGCCGGAAGATGTCCTACCGCGACATCTTGGCCGCTATCGCCCTGTTCGTGAACGGTGTGAACGGGAACGCGGCCCTACGCCTAAGCCGTGACTTGGGGTGCGCCTACAAGACGGCGTTCGTGCTGGCGAAGAAGTTGTCGCGGGCCATGGGCGCTATGCAGCGCGAACACGTCTTGAACGGCGACGTCGACATCGACGGCCTCTATATCGGCGGATACATCCGGCCTGAGAACATGATTGCGGACCGGCGGTCGGACGGTCGTAAGGAGTTCAGCGGCAAAAGGCGGTCCATCGTCACGATGCGGGAACGCCGGGTTGGCGGTCGGTCCCGGAGCGTGGTCGTGCCGTCTGAAAAGGCCGCGCTACCTGTAATCCGTAAGGTCGTGCACCCGAGTTCGCATGTTACCACGGACGAGGGCTCCGCCTTCGGCCGGCTGCACTATCACTTCAGGAAGCAGTCGCGGGTGAATCACAGCGTCGGGATGATGGTGGATAGGATCACCAACAACCCGATCGAAAGCCAGCACAGCCGTATTCGGCGAGGCGAACGTGGCGTCTACTTGCAGATCAGCGGAGCCCACGCGCAGCGGTTCGCCGACGAGTTCTCCTGGCGCGACGATTTTCGCCGGACCTCAAACGGGCAGCAGTTCAGGACACTGCTCGGAGCCGCCTTGAAGATCGGCCCGGACCTGGAGTTGGTAGGCTATTGGCAACGGCGGCCTGACTCGCAGCGGCAGATCAGCCGGCACCGCGCCTTAAAGGCACTGACGAGGCGGCGGCGGGGCTTAAAGGCGGTGCCCATCGCTTACACGGCACGCGCCAGCGGCTAGGTTTCTCGCCGAACTTCTCCACTTCGCCGTCGTCCAGTCGACGGGCTAGGGCCGCATGGATCGCGCTGTCCAGCTTATTGATCTGCCGGTAATCGCTCGGATCGACGCCGAGTTCCGGCGCGATAGAATGGGCGATCTGCCGCACGGTCATGGGCTCGGCGGCTGCCCGAAGAACCTTGTGGGCCGCCTTGCTGATCTGCCCATGCCTTCGCTGTTTCCGTGGGTGGATTGGCGCAATAGCGTGGCGATCCCACAGCGGATCGTGCTGAAGCCGGATCAGGTAGTCGATCCGATCCATTTTTCCTGAAGCACGCGGCGCTCCGCCTGGATACGGCGGTCGGAAGCCTCTAGCGCTTCCAGCCCGACAATCGTTTCGGTCCCGAGTTCTGCTCGCTGGTAGCGGGAGAGGGCGACCGCGTATTGGTGTTCGAGTTCGACTTGGTTGTGAGGCTTTGACATGCGCCCTTCATTCCTGGGCGACGTCTAAAGGCTGGTAACGCAACACCGTAAACGGCTCGGCCATTCACTCCCTGGCCTTCGGCTGCGCTCGTGCCCGGCTGCCGCCGGCAACCTTCGGTCCACAGTTGAGCCGAAGTTGTCCCCTCCGCACACGCCCTACGCCGGGTTGCAACCAGAAGACTCGTGTCGCGAATCGTCGGAATGTGAAAGAGCCCGCGATGCGTCAACATCGCGGGCTCGTCGAAACCGCCGAGGCGGCCCCGGTGCTGTGAAGCCCACCGAGTAGAATCGGTGTCGCACACAGGGTCAATCCGGCCTTACCGAAAGGGCCACAGAATGGCCGATCGTGCTGTGCGTAAAACGGGGAAAAACTCGCAGGGGGACATCACCCGCCTCTGCAACGAAGGCGACGCGTGGTCGCCCCGCTCTAAGGCGGATGCGATCTACGACATCGAGAATGGCCTCCATACCTACCATGTGCCGTGGACGACCGGCCGGACGGAGATCAGGGTGGTCAACGACCCCGTCAAGGGAAAATACCTTCGGACGGATCGGGATCAGACGACCAGGAACAATCTGGACGATCTGCCCGACTGCTGAATCCGTAGGACGACGGCGCACATCGTGCGCCGTCTTTCCAGCGTTAGCCTATTGGGTTTGGCGAGCGATCCATTGGGTGTGCTCCCTAGAGAAGGCCAACTCGGCATCGTCAACGAACTCGGCAAATTCAGCTTCTGTCATGCTGTGGGCCGCTCGACCTTTGATGATGCCAATTTCATGAGCCGTCAGGCCATACGACGCAGATAGTTCGTTGAACTTTTTGATCTGCATCCACCCGATCAGCGCTGTGGCTGCGACTATCAACGGTTCTGGGTGGGCGAACTGCCAGGTTGGCACCGCGATCCTGACCCCGACCACCAACGCAGCCAATCCGTAAAGCACGGAACAGGAAATCACAGCTTGGCGCGCCCATCTCCGATTGGCGGCAGCTTTCCTTGCATACCAAGCCCTTTGCTCCACCACACGTTGCTCAAGGTAGACCTTAAGACGCTTTGGCAGAGGCGCGTCGCGGAGGGATTCCATTTCCGCCGTCACCTGTTCTCGTTCCGCTGCGCCGCCGTCGAACCGGCGGCCCAGATGTCGGTTTGAATCCAAGATTGCCCGAAGATGATTCCGATAGTTGGCTCGCGACTCGAGATCGTGCTGATCGCCGGGAAATGGCTCAGCACGCATCATGTATTTCCAGGTTGCTGTCTTGATCGACTCGGCGAGAGCCCGTGCCTGATACCAGGACTGTTCGGGCTTCAGGAATGCCCGAACCAGAAGGAGAGCAAACGGCACCGCAAAAATCATCGCGTAAGCCAAGTAATACCAGCGGCTCTCAGGCGAGCCCAACGAGAAGAGCGCAGCCACTACGAGAAAGGCATATTCAGCCTTGATCAGGCTTAGGTAGGTCTTTTGCTGCCTGTTCGAAGCGCCGTCCGCCTCCTCGTATAGGCCGGGATAGGTAACGGGCTGCATGACTCTCCGCCGCGACTCACTTAGCATTTCAACGTTCCATGGTTGGAGCGGCAGCCCACGCGGTCAACATGCCCATCTACAATCTGTTCATCTCCCACGCCTGGGCTTACGACGAGCGTTATGCAGGCATTTGCCGCCTGCTCGACAGCGTGCCCAACTTCGTTTGGCGCGACTACTCCGCGCCACGCGATTACCCGGTCGTGGATCGTGGGACCGAGATCGGCCGAAACCGCCTTCGGGCTCTCCTACGGGAAAGAGTGCGGCTCTCCTCCTGCTTCGTTCTCGTGGCTGGGATGTTCGTGGACCATAGAGAATGGGTTCAGGCTGAGATTCAGTTCGCCCAGGAATACAACAAGCCTATTCTTGGAGTGCTGCGGCGGGGCCAGCAACGGACGCCCGACACGGTCTACCAAGTCTCGGATAAGATTGTCGCTTGGAACTCGCTCTCGATTGCAAATGGCGTGCGGGAGTTGTGCTAGGCCATGGGCTATTACGACCAGATGCAGGTGTGCCTTAACGGGCACCAGATCACGGACCGGGCACGTGAGTATCCGCACCACCGGTCGAAACACTGCAAGGACTGCGGAGCGTCGACCATCGATGCATGCCCGCAGTGTGCGGCCCCGATAAAGGGGGACTACGTCGTCCAAGGGGTGCTGTCGATTGGCCACGCGACGCCGACCCCGAACTACTGCGACAACTGCGGTTCGGCATTCCCGTGGCAAGCTGCCGCGATCGAGAATCTGAAAGAAATCTTGAGGGAAGGTGACCTGTCCGATGCTGATCTAACGGCGATAGAAGGCACTCTTCCGGACGTGATCAGAGACACGCCGAAGACCGAGAGCGCGGCCCTTCGCCTGAAGCGTCTCATGAACGGGCTCGGGAAGCCCGTCTATGATGTGGCTATCAAAGTCGTCTCCGATCTAGCGTCTGAGACGGCGAAAAAGACCATGGGGCTCTGATGGCTTTGGAACGATACAGCTTGGAGGAACTGCGAGAAGCGGTGAAACGCTTCACTGAGACCGTTCAGCGAGCAAGCGAGGAACGAGCGAAGAACGAGGGACCCGGCTGGGACCCGGTGTTCGACTCATTCGAAAGAAGTCGCCGAGAACTTGACGAAGAAATCGGCCGTCGAATTGCCGAAGGCACGCTCTGACGACCTAGGTGTGTTTGCGCCATAACAGCGGAGTGGGCGCCCCAGGCCCTGGACGC
Organism: Brevundimonas sp. CURTG3B2_SDJG; assembly: GCF_057364705.1. NCBI lineage: Bacteria > Pseudomonadati > Pseudomonadota > Alphaproteobacteria > Caulobacterales > Caulobacteraceae > Brevundimonas > Brevundimonas sp. CURTG3B2_SDJG. The sequence goes on along the minus strand of NZ_JBNFOJ010000053.1, from coordinate 267 downwards.
GCTGCGCCAGCCGCTGGAGACCGGCGAGATCGTGGTCGCCCGGGCCAACGCCCACATCCGCTATCCGGCGCGTTTCCAGATGGTCGCGGCGATGAATCCCTGCCGCTGCGGCCTGGGCGGGGCGGGCCGGGGGGCCTGCGGCAAGGCCCCGCGCTGCCAGCGCGACTACCAGAACCGCATCTCGGGCCGATGTTCGACCGCATCGACCTGACCGTCGATACGCCGCCGGTCACCGCCGCCGACATGGCCCTGCCGCCGCCCGCGGAG
>NZ_JBNFOJ010000052.1:0-13833 GCF_057364705.1 Brevundimonas sp. CURTG3B2_SDJG | reverse complement strand
AGGCGGAGGCGGAGGAGGAGGAGGAGGAGGAGGAGGAGGTGGCGGCGGAGGAATCGGCGTGACAACACCGCCACTGCCGCCACCGCCGCCTCCCCCGCCGCACGCAGCCAGCGGAAGGGCAGCCGCCAAGGCCATCGCCGGGACCAAGGCCTTCATCAAGCGCAAATTCTTCAAGACAGCACCCCAGCCTGTTCGGCCCCCGCGTGAACTCTAACGGCGATGCAACCGCTCTGGCAATGGACTCGCCGCCGCTCTGGCCGCGGTTCCACGCGCTACCGGGGCGCCGTCGGCTCTGCGCTCAAGACCTCGTCGCGCCACGCCGCCGCAGGATTCAGCACGGCGGTCGCTTCAAGGAAACTGCCAGGCTTCTTGGAGGGCTCCGGCGCGGTTTCCAGGCCAGCCAGTCGCGCCAGATCGGCGATGAAGGTGATGCAATTGCGCCGGTGCAGGTCGTAGGTCGATCCCTCGGGCCCGCCCCACCAGTCCGCCCGGGCGCGGATGGCGCGATAGGCGGCGTCCGTCACCGTCAACCGCAGATAGGGCCTTCCCTCGCCGACGTAGCGAGCGTCCGGCTCCTGCACGACGCCCGCCCCGCGCGCGAACAGAAGTTGCGGCCCTGGATTCCTCGCGGTGAAGCCGGCGGCCCAGTTCACCACCTCGCCCGTATCGTCCAGCACGCCGGTCGCCTGCACATAGGCGTGCGGGAACAGAAGATATCCGCCTCGCACCCGGGCGCCGGGATGGGCGTAGAAGGTCACCGTCACGGCCGCCCAGGCCTGGCCGGCGACCAGGCTCAGCAGCAGGGCGGAAATCAGGGCGCGGCACAGGGCGCGGATCATGGGCGTCTCCGGTGAGGGGCCACTCTAGAGGCCCCGTTCCGGAATGCGCAAAGGCCGCCGGGGTTGTCCCGACGGCCCTGCATTCCTTCCTTCGAGACGATCAGTGCGGCGCGGGGGCCGCGACCACGTCGCCTTCGCGGGCCCGCGACCGGGCGCAGGCGATGGCGAACACGGTCAGCAACAGATAGCCCGCCAGCGGCACGTAGAAGGCGGGGTTGAAGACCAGCGCCACATCATCGACCAGGCGCCCGGCGATATAGGGCAGGACCGCTCCGCCGACGATGGCGGTGCACAGCAGGCCCGACGTCGCCGAGACCGGCGCGGTGGACCGCTCCAGCGTCAGGGTGAAGATCGTGGGGAACATGATCGAGTTGAAGAAGCCCACCGCGATCGCCGCATAGGCGGCCGTCTCGCCGGTCGTCTGGGTGACGACCAGGCACAGGACAGCCGCGATGGTGGTGTTGACCGTCAGCAGCACCCCGGCCCGCACCCTGGTCAGCAGCAGGGCGCCGATCAGACGGCCCACCATGGCTCCGCCCCAGTACAGGCTGACCATGCGGCCCGCGTCGGCCTCGGGAATGTTCAGGACGGTCGGGCTGTGCAGGAAGTTGGTCAGCAGGCCGCCGATCGTCACTTCCGAACCCACGTAGATGAAGATGGCCAGGGCGCCGAAGATCGCCCACCGCGATCCAAACGCCTTCAGCGGAGAGGAGACGCCTCCGTCCTCGGCGCCGGCGGCCGCGGCGTTGATCTTCTTTCGGGCGGTGAAGATGAAGAAGGCCACCACCGCGAAGAAGGCGCCCAGGGCGAGAAAGGCGAAGTCGATGCTGCGCAGGGACTCGTCCCGCGTCGCCGCGGTGACGACGGCTCCGGCGGCGAACACGCCCCCGGTCAGCAGCACGGTCGATCCCAGGTATGGCCCGATCGTGGTGCCCAGGGAGTTGAAGAACTGCGAGAAGTTCAGGCGCGCGTGCGAGCCCTTCGGCGAGCCCAGCACGGCCACCAGCGGGTTCGCCGCGACCTGCAGCAGGGTCACGCCCGACGCGATGACGAACAGGGCGATCAGCACGCCGGGATACCAGTCCACGATCGTCGCCAGCGGCACCAGCAGGCAGCCCAGCACCATCACGGCCAGGGCCGAGATGATCGATCGGCTGTAGCCGAGCTTGCCCAGCACGGCGGCGGCCGGCACCGAGAACACGGCATAGGCGATGAACCAGGCGGAGGCCGTCAGCATCGCCTCGGCCGTGGTCAGGTCGAACACCTTGCGCACCGCCGCGATCAACGGGTCGATCAGCGAGGTGGCGAAGCCCCAGGCGAAGAACAGGGTGGTCACATAGGCGAAGGCCAGGCCAGTCTGGGCGCCGGGGCCCTTGCGCGGCGCGCTTTGCGTATCGGTCATCTCACTCCCCATGGCCGCGTCCCACGCGCGGCCTGCTCGTCTCTTTGGTTTCATCCGTGGACGGCCGCGTCCAGCGGTTTGAGGAAATCCGTAACCAAAAGTGCCTCGCCGCACTCAAGCAGCGAGCCGCCGCGCGGCGAGCGGTAGCGTCCCAAAAAAGAAGAGCCGTCCCGGTTGCCCGGAACGGCCCTCTCTGCACCGCTGACCGGTCGGGGGCGGATCAGTAGCGGTAGTTCACGCCGACCAGGAAGGTCCGGCCGTACTGCTGGTAGTCGATGACCCGGCGGGCGTCGTTGCTCTCGAAGGTCTTGAACTGCTCGTCGGTCAGATTGTTGACCTGGGCCAATACCGACAGGCCTTCCAGCGGTCCCGACTGGAACTCGTAGCCGACCTGGGCGTCGACCACCGATTCCGCGTCCACCATCCGCTGGATGCGGTCGGTGCCCACGCCCGACAGCTCGCCCAGGAACTCGGACCGGTAGCGGTTCGAGATCCGCGCCTGCAGGCCGTCGCGTTCATAGTACAGGGTCAGGTTGGCGACCTTCTCCGACAGGCCCGGCAGCGGCTGGGACGGGTTGCCCGGGTTCGGGATGATGTCGCTGTCCGTGTAGGAGGCGCTGAACGTCGCGCCGAAACCTTCCAGCGGAGCCCACAGGATGTCGAACGGCACCGACACCGCGAACTCGACGCCCGAGAGCGTGCCCCCCTCGCCGTTCTGCGGCGTCGACAGGAAGCCCTGGCGCAGCGTGGGCGCAGGCCCGGTGTAGGGATAGCCGGTGAAGTCCGTCAGCGTCTGCTGATCGTAGATGTAGCTTTCCAGGTCCTTGTAGAAGAGCGCCAGCGAGACGTATCCGCGGCGGCCGAAATACTTCTCGATCGAGATGTCGGCGGCGTTGGCGATCCACGGGCGCAGCCTTGGGTTCCCGCCGCTACCGCCCCACGGCGACTGGTTGACGTTGGTGCTGCCTGCGCGGCCGGCGTCGTAGTCGATGTTGATGGAGGCGCGCATCTGGTCCATCCGCGGACGGGCCAGCTCGCGGGCCAGGCCAAAGCGGACGTACAGGTCGTCGCGCACCTGGAAGTTCAGATTCAAGCTGGGCAGCAGTTCGGTGTACTCGTCGCCGCCAGTCACCGGCACCGGGGTCGCCGGGTTGCCGGACGCGGCCCGGCCGTCCGAGCTTTGCTCGGTGTAGACGACCTGGAAGCCCATGTTGCCGGTCACCGGCATGCCGGCGATTTGGGAATCGATGTCCGCCTTCCAGTAGGAGGTGATCACCGTCTCCTCGACCGACCAGCCGAAGGCCAGAAGATTGTCGTCCTGCGGCGCCAGGAGGGTGTAGATGCCGCTCTCCACCAAGGCGAACGGGTCGTAACTGATCACCGGCCCGATGCCGAGGAAGTCCAGCTGGGTCGGCTCGAGCAGGAACTGGCTGGGGACCGGAACGCTGGTGCGGTGCAGCGGGTCGGCGCGGTTGGCGTCCAGCGCCAGATAGTAGCGCTCGAGCGTCAGCTCCTTTTCGCGGCTGGTGTAGTTGAAACCGAAGGCGATCCGGCTGAACGGCCCGCCGGTGTCGATGTCGCGGGCGAACTCGCCCCGCGCCGAATACAGTTCATCTACCGTCGAAGGGCTGTTGATGAAGCCGTCCTGGCCGCCTTCGATCCCGGCGGGATAGACGCCGCCGCCCCAGCCCTGGGCGCTGGTCAGCAAGATCAGCGTCGGATCGGAGTAATCCAGCAGGCTGGAGAAGGTCGTGCCCTCGGGCGTCGTGCGGAACGTCAAGCTGTCGGTGACGCCGAGCTCGTTGCGGCCCGTGCCGGCGTTGGTCTCCAGAACCGTATCGGTGCGGTCGGCCTTGGAGTAGCTGAGGTCCAGGGTCGCGGACCAGTTGTCGGTGACCTGGAACTGGTTGTTCCAGCCGATCGAGGTCAGTTCGGCGGTGCGGCGGTTGCCGTCGTTGCGGACCACGCCCTTCACATTGTCCCAGGTGCCGGCCACGATCAGGCCGTCCACCACGGTCGCGTCCGGCCGCAGCAGGGGCGCGGGCCTGGCGCCGGCGCGCCGCCCCAGGCCAGCGGAAACTCGACGCCGCGCAGAATCTGGGTGTTGTCGAACTCGGAGTAGAAGGCGTCGAACGTCGAATGCCAGCGGTCGTTCGGGCGGAACTCGACCGTCGCCATATAGCCGTCGCGCACCAGTTCGCTGGATTGCACGTAGGGCTTGGCCCCGCCGACCACCAGGCTGCCGACCTCGTCCTCGTAGCCGGGCCGCGGCGTGCGCGCGCCGGCCGGCCCCATGCCGTAGCGGTCGTCGTTGATGTCGATTGTGGGATAGCCCCAGGCGTTGAAACGCTCGGCCTGGTACGGCGTCGACATGTGGGCGTAGCCCAGGACGAGGCCCAGCCGGCCGTCCATGAACTGGTCGATATAGCTGACCGAGAAGCGCTGGCCGGTGTCCTCGGTGCCCGAGTTCAGCGCGCCGTAGTCGTTCCACTCGTAGCGCGCGTTGAGCGCGATCGTCTGGCGGCCGTATTCCAGCGGTCGGATGGTGCGCAGATCCGCGGTGCCCGCCAGGCCCTGGCCGATCAAGGCCGCGTCGGGGGTCTTGTAGACCAGCACGCTGCCCAGCAACTCCGACGGATACTGGTCGAACTCGACGCCGCGGTTGTCGCCGGCCGAGACCTGCTCGCGCCCGTTCAGCAGGGCGGTGGTGAAGTCGGGCGACAGGCCGCGGATCGAAATGACCTGGCCGCGCCCATCCAGGCGCTGGGCGGTCAGGCCCGGCAGACGCGCCAGGGATTCGGCGATCGAGACGTCTGGCAGCTTGCCGATGTCCTCGGCGGTCACGACCTCGACGATCGAGCTGTTGGTGCGCTTGGACGCGATCGAGCTTTCGATCGAGGACCGGATGCCGGTGACGACGACTTCGCCGATATCGGTCGCTTCGTCCTGAGGGTCCGGCGCCGTCTGGGCCGAAGCCGCGCCGGCGAAACTCAGAAGGGCGGCGGCGCCGAAGGCGACTCCGCCCAGAAGGCGCGCGCGCCGGTTGAGTGGGCTTCTCATCTCAGTCCTCCCTGGAACCGGCGCTTTCTGTCGAAGCGTCCGGCGTTATCGCAAAGTTATGCAAACTTCTGGCAAGCTTGCAAGCCGACAATCAACGTACCGAGATGATGCGTGGCGAGAATGTGACGCCGAACCTTGCCATATTGCGCTGCACAAGGGCGATTCTCCTGCTACTGCCGCAATTTCGGCTTCGCCAGTAACTGGATTGACAGACGCCCGCTCCGCTGCAAAATCTTGCAAACTGATCCGTCGACCACGTCGTCGCCGGACGCCTCGGAGGATGCCAGGATGATAGGAAGGCTGAAGCTGGCCTGCGCCGCTCGCGCGCTCGCATTCTCGGCATCCCTTGCCGCCCTCGCTGGCCCGGCTGGCGCGCAGGAGGCGGCGACCACCCTTCAAGCGCTACGGGATCGCCCCCCCGAGGACGAGGTGATCTACTTCCTGCTGCCCGACCGGTTCGCCAACGGCGATCCCGGCAACGACCACGGCGGCCTTCAAGGCGACCGGCTGCAAACCGGCTACGACCCCGCCGATCCCGGCTTCTACCACGGCGGCGACCTGCAAGGCCTGACGGACAGGCTGGACTACCTCCAGGGCCTCGGCGTCACCGCCCTGTGGATCGCGCCGGTGTTCACGAACAAGCCCGTCCAAGGTCCGCCGGGCCACGAGAGCGCGGCCTACCACGGCTACTGGATCACCGACTTCACCCGGGTGGATCCGCATTTCGGGACCAACGAGGACTTCCGGATGCTGGTCGACGCCGCCCACATGCGCGGAATGAAGGTCTACCTGGACATCGTCATCAACCACACGGCGGACGTCATCCGATACCGGGAATGCCCGGCCAACGATTGCGGCTACCGCTGGAAGGGCGACTATCCCTACCAGCGCCGTGGCGGTCTTCAGGGGGAGGCGATCAACCCCGGTTTCAGCGGCGAGCCCGGAAGCGACTTCGCCGCCCTGACCCGGCCCGACTACGCCTACACCCCCTACGCGCCCGAGGGCGAGGAGGACGTCAAGGCGCCAGCCTGGCTGAATGACGTCGGCCTCTATCACAACCGAGGCAACAGCGCCTGGTACAGCGAGGCCCGCATGGACGGCGACTTTGCAGGCCTGGACGACCTGTTCACCGAACACCCCCGGGTGATCCAGGGCTTCATCGACATCTATGGAAGCTGGATCGACGACTATGGGATCGACGGCTATCGCATCGACACCGCCCGCCATGTGAACCCGGAGTTCTGGCAGGCCTTCGTGCCCGCCATCCTGGAGCGCGCCCGGGCCAGGGGCATTCCGAACTTCCACATCTTCGGCGAGACCTACGACTTCCAGAGCGGCACGGCGGCCATGCACACCGTCGTCGACGGCCTGCCGACCGTGCTGGATTTCGCCTATCAGCGTGTTGTCCAGAACATGGTCACTGGCGCGGGCCATCCGGACTCCATGGGCTATCTGCTTATGGAGGACGCCATCTACGCCGGGGGCGTGGGGACCGCCCGCCGGCTGCCGACCTTCACCGGCAACCACGACATGGGCCGCATCGGCCACCTGATCCTGAAGGAAAAGCCCGACATCTCGGACGCCGAGCTTCTGGCCCGCTCGACCCTCGCCCACGCCCTGGTCCTGCTCGGACGCGGCGTGCCGGTCATCTACTACGGCGACGAGCAGGGCTTCACCGGCGACGGCGACGACCGCCGCTCGCGCCAGGACATGTTCCAGACCCGGGTCGCCTCCTACGCCGACGATCGCCGCGTCGGCACCGCGTCCGGATCGTTCGACACCAATGCGGACCTGTACCGTCGCATCGCCGAGATGACCCGGGTCCGCGCCTCCGACCGCCGGCTGCGCCACGGTCGCGTCGCCGTTCGGATCGCGGATCAGACGCCGGGGATCCTGGCGCTGTCACGGCTGGATGATGACGGCGAGACGCTTGTGGTGTTCAACACCTCGACCGAGGCGCGCGACGTCAACGTTCCGGTGGAGATCCGGTCCGTCGCATGGCGTCCCCTGCTCGGCCAGTGCCCGTCCGCGGCCGCCGCCCCCGGCGCCCTTTCCGTCTCCGTGCCCGCCCTGGGCTATCTTGTCTGCGTATCCGAAGGCTGAGCGTGACCGTCCAGATTCTCGAGTCTTCCGCCCCGCACGCCGACGCCGCCGAATGGTGGCGCGGGGCGATCATCTATCAAGTCTATCCGCGCAGCTTCGCCGACTCGAACGGCGACGGCGTCGGCGACCTGAAGGGGATCACGGACCATCTGGAGCACATCGCCTCGCTGGGCGTGGACGCGGTCTGGCTCAGCCCCTTCTTCACCTCGCCGATGAAGGACTTCGGCTACGACGTCGCCGACTACTGCGACGTCGATCCCATCTTCGGGACCCTGGCCGACTTCGACGCCCTGATCGACAAGGCCCATCGCCTGGGTCTGCGGATCATCACCGACCTGGTCTTCTCCCACACCTCGGACGAGCACCCCTGGTTCACCGAAAGCCGCCAGTCGCGGACCAACCCCAAGGCCGACTGGTTCGTCTGGGCCGACGCCAAGCCGGACGGCTCGCCGCCGTCGAACTGGCAATCCGTGTTCGGCGGCCCCGCATGGACCTGGGACGCCCGCCGCGGCCAGTACTACATGCATAACTTCCTGCCCGAGCAGCCACAGCTGAACGTGCATAATCCGGTCGTCCAGGACGCGCTTCTGGACGCCGCCCGCTTCTGGCTGGACAGGGGCGTCGACGGCTTCCGCTTCGACGCCATCAACTTCTCGATGCACGACCCGAAGCTGACCGACAATCCGCCCCTGCCGGCGGGCGGGCGGCGGACGCGCCCCTTCGACTTCCAGGACAAGGTGCACAACCAGAGCCAGCCCGAGATCGTCGACTTCCTGAAGCGCATCCGGGCGCTGACCGACAGCTACGGCGGCCGCTTCAGCGTGGCCGAGGTGGGTGGCGACCACGCCGAGCGCGAGATGCAGGCCTTCACCGCCGGCGACGACCGGCTGAACAGCGCCTACGGCTTCCTCTACCTCTACGCCCCCGCCCTGAAGCACGACATGCTGCACATGGCCACCGACACCTGGGACGGCCGTCAGGGCCAGGGCTGGCCGTCCTGGACGTTCTCCAACCATGACGCCCCGCGCGCCATCTCACGCTGGGCCGAGGGCCGCGACCTGGACGCGGTCGCCCGTATGGCGATGCTGTTGCTGATGTGCCTGCGCGGAAACGTCTTCGTCTACTACGGCGAGGAGTTGGGTCTGCCTCAGGGCGAGGTGCCGTTCGACCGGCTGGTCGATCCCGAGCGATCGCCAACTGGCCCCAGACCTTGGGCCGAGACGGCGCCCGCACCCCCATGCCCTGGGCGCCGACCGTCCCTACGCCGGCTTCTCCACCGTCGAACCCTGGTTGCCGCTGGACGCCCGGCACGCCGCCCTGGCGGTCGATCAGCAGGAAGTCGACCCCAACTCCATGCTGCATCTGACCCGCCGCCTGATCGCCCTGCGCAAAGGACGGCCGGCGCTCATGCGCGGCGACATGCGGATGATCGACAGCCCGGCCGACGTGGTTTGCTTCGAGCGCACCTTGGGCGTCGAGCGCCTGCTGTGCGTCTTCAACCTGGGCCACACGGCCGTTCCATGGACGCCACCCGCCGGTTGGCGACTGCTGGAATCGGTCAACGTCGAGGCCGGATCCGCCGGGGCCGTGCCGCCCCTCGCGGGAATGGTCCTCACGGGCGAGCCCGGATGACGTCAGCCCCCGCAGCTCTCGCGCACGATCAGGTCGGTGGGGATGCGTTCCGATCGGCCGACCGCGTCGCCGGGGTTGTCGATCAGCTTGGACACCAGAAGGCGCCCGGCCTTCATCGTGTCCTGGGCGATGGTGGACAGAGCGGGGCGCGCATAGCGGCTGAAGGGCACGTTGTCGAAGCCGATCACCGACACGTCCTCGGGCACGCGCAGTCCGGCGTGCAGCAAGGAGCGCACCGCGCCCAGGGCGATCTGGTCGGACGCGCAGACGATGCCGTCGAACTTCACGCCGCGCCGGATCAGGCCGTCCACGGACGCCTCGGCGGACTCGACTTCGAAATGGGCCTCCATGATCAGGTCGGGGTCCACCCCCAGCCCGGTCTGCTCCAGCGCTTCCAGGTATCCGCGATGCCGCTGCATGGCCTCGGGCGGATCCAGGTCGCCCAGGAAGACGATGCGCTTGCGGCCCAGCCGCGCCAGGTGCCGGGTCGCCCGGCGACCGCCCGCCAGATTGTCGGACCCGACGGAGCAGTACAATTGATCCGGCAGCTCCGCGCCCCAGACCACGAACCGGCCGTCGGTCTCGGCCAGGCGGTTCAGGCTCTGGTGCAGGAACGACTGGCCCAGGAAGATCACCCCGTCCGCGCGAGTGTTCATCGCCGCCGACAGGTCGTCGTACGACGTCGGGGCGAAATGGCTCATGATCACGTCGCAGCCCCGCTCGCGCGCCGCCTCGCCGACGCCGGCCAGAAGCTCCAGGAAGAAGGGATCGCTCAGCCGCCCCTCGCGACCTTGCGGCCGGGGCGTGACCAGGGCGATGACCCCGTCGGCGCCGACCGGACCGGACGGCATGTAGCGGCGGAACGGATAGTCGTGCTCGCGCGCCAGCTTCCAGATCAGCTGCTTGGTCCGCGCGTTCACCGCCGGGCTGTCGTTCAGGGCTCGCGACGCCGTGGAGATCGACACGCCGGCCATCTTCGCCAGATCCTCCAGGCGGGTGTTTCGGCGGCTCACGTCACGGCTCCGGCTAGGCTGAGACCTGCAAAATTTGCTGCAAATCTTGCTTGTTCTGCGCCGCCTCCCCCGCGCTTGGCAAGTCCCGTTCGATGGAGCGTATTCCCATGCTGACCCGCCGCCTGCTGATCTCGACCACCGCCCTGGTGGCGGCCCTGCCGACGGCGACGCTGGCGCAGGACGTGGCCCAGGCGCCGGCGGGTTCGACCGGCCAGGCGCGCGCCTCGTCGCCCGACGGCGTGCTGACGGTGGAGGTCGGGGTGACCGGCGAGGGCCGCCCGGAGTATTCGGTCTCACGGTTGGGCCGGCCGGTCGTGGCGCCGTCGCGCCTCGGCTTCATCCTGACCGACGGCCCCAAGCTGGAGCGCAATTTCGCCGTCACGGCCGACGCCCCCACCCAGCATGACGATACCTGGGAGCAGCCTTGGGGCGAGCGCCGGTTCATCCGCAACCGCTACACCCAGCTGCGCGTCCACCTGACCGAGAAAGGTGGGCTGCGCAGGCGGATCGACGTGGTCTTCCGGCTGTACGACGACGGCCTGGGCTTCCGTTACGAGTTCCCCGAGCAGCCCGATCTGACGGCGGTGAAGATCGGCGAAGAGCTGACCGAGTTCGCCCTCGTCGATCCCGGCACGGCCTGGTGGATTCCGGCCTTCGAATGGAACCGCGAGGAGTACCTCTACAACCGCACCCGCATCGATCAGGTGGGGGTGGCCCAGACCCCGCTGACGGTGCGCACCGAGGACGGCCTGCACGTCTCGATCCACGAGGCGGCGCTGGTCGACTATTCGGGTATGAACCTGCGCCGGGTCGAAGGCGGCCGGTTCAAGGCGGCGCTGACGCCAGGCTTGTCGAACGCGGCGGTCGAGCGGACCGCGCCTTTCGCAACGCCCTGGCGGACCTTGCAGATCGCCGACCGCGCGGGCGATCTCGTGGAATCCAGCCTGATCCTGAACCTGAACGAGGCAAACGCGCTGGGCGACGTCAGCTGGTTCAAGCCGATGAAATACGTCGGCGTCTGGTGGGAGATGCACCTGGACCTGAAGACCTGGAACTCGGGCCCCAAGCACGGCGCCACCACCGAGAACGCCATCAAGCACATCGACTTCGCGGCCAAGCACGGCTTCGGCGGGGTGCTGATCGAGGGCTGGAACGTCGGCTGGGACGGCGACTGGTTCGGGACCGGCTGGGACTACAGCTTCACCCAGGCCTATCCCGACTTCGACATCGAGCGCGTCGCAGCCTACGCCCGGTCCAAGGGCGTGGAGATCATCGGCCATCATGAGACCGGCGGGAACGCCTATCACTACGACAAGCAGCTGGACGCCGCCTTCGCCCAGATGCGGCGCTTCGGCTGGCATTCGGTGAAGACGGGCTATGTCGCCGACGCCGGCGGCGCGCGTGTCGCGGGCCCGGACGGCCAGCCCCGGCTGGCCTGGCACGAAAGCCAGCCGATGGCCCAGCACCACCTGCGCGTGGTTCAGACGGCGGCGAAGTATCAGGTGGCGGTGAACGCCCACGAGCCGTTCAAGGACACGGGCCTGCGCCGCACCTATCCCAACATGATCAGCCGCGAGGGCGCGCGCGGCATGGAGTTCAGCGCCTGGGGCCAGCCGGGCAATCCGCCAGAACATGAAGCCAACCTGGTCTTCACCCGCCTGCTGGCCGGACCGATGGACTACACCCCGGGCGTCTTCGGCATGCGCACCCGCAGCCCGGACGGCATCGCCACCACCTGGGCCAAGCAGCTGGCGCTGTACGTGACCATCTACAGCCCCATCCAGATGGCCGCCGACTTGCTGGAGAACTACGAAGCCAATCCGGGCCCGTTCCAGTTCATCAAGGACGTGCCGGTCGACTGGGCCGAGACCCGGATTCTCAGCGGCGAGATCGGCGACTACGTCGTCACCGTCCGCAAGGACCGCAACTCCGACGTCTGGTGCCTCGGCGCCGTCACCGACGAGGAGCCCCGGGGGCTGAGCGCGCCGCTGGGCTTCCTCGACGCCGGCCGCCGCTATCGGGCGGAGATTTATCGCGACGGCCCCGAAGCCGACTGGAAGGGCAGACGCGAGGACATCGTCATCGAACAGCGCGAGGTCGGCTCAACTGACGTCCTGCCCCTGCGCCTCGCCCCGGGCGGCGGGCAGGCGATCCGCTTCGTGCCGATCGGAAGGGCGCGCCGGTGACCACCGCGCTCGCCCCCCACCGCCCCGCCTGAGCCCCCCCTCGCCATCTGGAACATGTGGCGTCGGCTTTCTTCGGCATCCAGATCGGCTTCGGCCTGCAGAACGCCAACACCAGCCGGATTTTCCAGACCCTGGGCGCCGAGGTGGATTCGCTGGCCATCCTGTGGATCGCCGCGCCGCTCACCGGCCTCCTGGTGCAGCCCATCATCGGCCACTTCAGCGACCGCACCTGGACGCCGCTCGGCCGCCGCCGTCCCTACTTTCTGGTCGGCGCGATCCTCACGACTCTGGCGCTGCTGGTCATGCCGCATTCGCCTTACCTCTGGGTCGCGGCCTCGATGCTGTGGATCATGGACGCCTCCATCAACGTCACCATGGAGCCGTTCCGCGCCTTCGTCGGCGACAACCTGCCTCAGGAACAGCGCGCCACCGGCTATGCGATGCAGAGCTTCTTCATCGGCGCCGGGGCGGTCTTCGCCTCGTGCCTGCCGTGGATGCTGTCGAACTGGTTCGACGTCGCCTCCACCGCGCCCGACGGCGTCGTTCCCCTGAGCGTGCGCATCGCCTTCTACGTCGGCGCCGCGGCTATGCTGGCGGCGGTCCTCTGGACCGTCTTCACCACCCGCGAATACAGCCCCGAACAGCTCGAGGCCTTCGAGCCCGCCCGCGAGGACGCGTCGGTCGACGGGCGTCCGGCCCGCGCCTACGCGATCGCGGCCCTGCCCTGGCTGGCGGTCGGCCTGCCGCTGTTCGCCGTGGTCCGCGGCCTGGGCCTGGCCAAGGAGCTGTACGTCCTCGCCGGTCTGATCGCCGGGTTCGGCCTGCTGCAGCTGGCGGCGGCCTGGCTCAAGCGCGAGGCGCGTCGAACGGCGTGACCCAGATTCTGGACGACGCCTTCGCCATGCCCCGGACGATGCGCGGCCTGGCCGTGGTCCAGTTCTTCAGCTGGTTCGCCCTGTTCTCGATGTGGATCTACATGACCCCCGCGGTCACCGCCGTGCACTATGCGTCGCCCGACCCCGCATCGGCGGAGTATGCGGCAGGCGCCGACTGGGTTGGGGTGCTGATGGGAATCTACAACGGCGTGGCCGCGCTCGCCGCCTTCCTGATCCCGATGCTGGCGGCGCGGACCGGCCTGCGCGGCGCCCACGCGATCAATCTGACTCTCGGCGCGGCGGGCTTGCTCGGTGTCTTCCTGATCCGCGATCCGGCGCTGCTCTGGCTGCCGGCGATCGGTGTCGGCTTCGCCTGGGCCTCGATCGTCTCCCTGCCCTACGCCATCCTGTCGAACGCCGTGCCGGGCCGGAAGATGGGCGTCTACATGGGGGTCTTCAACATCTTCATCGTGGTTCCCCAACTGGTCGCCGCCACTCTGCTGGGAGCGATCCTGAAGGGTCTGTTCGCCGATCAGGCGATCTGGGCCCTGGTCATCGGCGGGGTCAGCTTCCTGATCGCGGCGGGGGCCAGCCTGCTGGTTCCGGAGGAGAACGCATGAGCCCGGTTTCCTCCCCCGGCGGGGGAGGGGGGAGCCATCCGCAGCCGCAGGGCGAAGGATGGTGGAGGGGGCGCCGGGACTGCGCCCGCTCCAATCCCCTCCA
>NZ_JBNFOJ010000051.1:0-14157 GCF_057364705.1 Brevundimonas sp. CURTG3B2_SDJG | reverse complement strand
CGAGCCAGCTCGTCGCGGGGCGTCGGGACAGGCGAGAGCAGGGCGGCGACCCGCTCGATCAGGGCCAGGTCGATCTCCTCGGGCCCGCCGACGAAGTCCGGGGCGGGCGGTTCGCGGATCGCCCGCGGCCGGGCGAACTCGCGCTCGACGTCCTCGACGCCTTCGCACAGGATCGCGCCTTGGCGAAGCAGTTCGTTTGGCCCCTTCGAGCGGGGGTCGAGCGGCGATCCGGGCACGGCGAAGACGTCACGCCCCTGTTCGGCCGCGAGCCTGGCTGTGATCAGCGACCCGGACCGGAGCTCCGCCTCGACCACGATCACGCCGCGCGACAGCCCCGAGATGATGCGGTTGCGGCGCGGAAAGTCCTTGGCCTGGGCCTTGGCGCCGACCGGGCTTTCCGAGACGACGCAGCCCTGCTCGGCGATCTGTCGGTGCAGGTCGGCGTGATCGGGCGGATAGACATCGTCCACCCCGCCGCCCAGCACAGCCACCGTTCCGGTCGGCAGGGCGCCCAGGTGCGCTGCGCCGTCGATGCCGCGCGCCATGCCCGACACCACCACATGCCCCGCCTCGCCCAACTGCTGAGCCAGGCCGCGGGCGATCCGCTGGCCGCCCGCCGAGGCGATCCGGGCGCCGACCACGGCCATGCAGGGACGGCGCATCAGGGCGGCGTCGCCAAGCGTCCAGAGGACCGGCGGAGGGGGATCCGTCGCCGCCAGCATCTCGGGGTAGTCAGGGTCGCCCAGGACGATCAGGCGCGCGCCGAAGGTCTCACCCGCCTCGATCTCGGCCTCGACGCGCCCGGGCTGGGGCAGGGCGTGGCCTCGGCCGCCGCCTCGCCGGATCAAGTCGGGCAGGGCCTGAAGCGCGCGCTCGGCGGAACCGAACCGCTCCAGAAGCTGCCGAAAGGCGACGGGCCCGACCTTCTCCGTACGCGCCAGCCGCAGCCGCGCGAACCGTTCGGCCGGGTCGAGCGTCACGTCTTCTTCGCCCCGATCCGAGGCTCCTCGCCCCTCTTGAGGCGGGCGATGTTGTCGGAGTGGCGGATCCAGATCAGCAGCGCCGTGAAGGCGGCCAGCACGGTGATCGCCATCGGCGCCGGCAGCCCGAGCGCGGCGATCGGCAGCAGCGAATAGACCGGCGCCGCCGCCGAGGCGGTCAGGGCCGACAGCGACGAGATCCGCGACAGGACCGCCGTCAGGATCCAGGTCGCGCCGGCCAGCAGGCCCAGCGGCCAGGCCGCGGCCAGCAGCAGGCCAGCAAGAAGTCGCGCGCCTTGCCGCCCTTGAACTTCAGCCAGACGGGGAAAAGATGCCCCAGGAAGGCCGCGCCGCCGGCGACGGCGCCAGCGGTCTCGGCCGAGGGGCTGAGCGCCGCCCAGCATGTACTTCGCCAGCAGCAGGGCCGCGGCGCCCTTGCCGGCGTCCAGCAGCAGGGTGGCCAGAGCCAGGTCCTTACGCCCGGTGCGCAGGACGTTCGTCGCGCCAATATTGCCCGAGCCGATGTTGCGGACGTCGCCGGCGCCGCCCAGACGGGTCAGGATCACGCCGAAGGGGATGGAGCCCAGCAGGTAGCCGCCCGCCGCGAACAACGCGAGCCTTCCCCATTCCAGCGACGCCTGGGCGGGTTCGACCAGATCCTGCACCTCAACCCCCAATACAGCCAGAGCGTGTGTATCACGGCTTCGCGCGCCGGACAGGGACCATTTTCGGATGATTCGGCCGCGCCGCGTTCAGCGCTGATTGAAAACGCGCCGCCCGCCGACGAAGGTCGCGGCCACCTTGCCCTGCAACCGTCGTCCGTCGAAGGGCGAGTTCTTGGACTTCGACTTCAATGCGTCAGCATCGACTACGATCGGCGCGCCCGGGTCGAATAGCACGAGGTCGGCGGGGGCGCCCGCGGCGAGCTTTCCGGCCTCCAGCCCCAGCAGATTGGCGGGTCCCGAGGTCAGCGGGCGCAGCACGTCCAGCAGGTCCAGCCCGTCTTCGTGATGGAGCGTCAGCGCGGCCGGCAGCAGGGTTTCCAGCCCGATCGCGCCCGGCGCGGCCTCAGCAAAGGGCCGCCGCTTGTCCTCGGCCGGAGCAGGGGCGTGGGCCGAGGTGATCGCGTCGATCAGCCCTTCGCGCACCGCCTCGATCAGCGCCTGCCGATCGCTCTCGGCGCGCAGCGGCGGGTCCAGCCGGTAGAAGGTGCGGTAGTCGCCGATATCGATCTCGTTGAAGCACAGGTGGTTGATCGACACCGAGGCGGCGACTTCCAACCCCTTGGCCCGCGCCCGCGCCAGGGTCTCCAGCGCGCCCTCGGTGGAGATCTGGTCCACCAGGAACCGCGCGCCGGTCTGCTCCACAAGCGCCAGGTCACGCTCCAGCTGGATGCGTTCGGCGATGGCCGGGACCGAGGGCAGACCCAGCCGTGTCGCCAGTTCGCCCGACGTCGCCACCGCCCCCTCGCTCAGCCACGGGTCGGCCGGCCGGCAGGCGATCAGGGCGTTGAAGGCCGCGGCGTAGCTCATCACCCGCTGCAGGGTGCGGGTGTTGACGATCACCTTGTCGCCGTCGGTGAAATAGAGGGCCCCGGCTTCGTCCATCAGGCCGATCTCGGCCATCCGCTGGCCGTCGCGCGCCTTGGTGGCCGCTCCGGCGGCGCGCACGTTGACCAGGTCGAGGGCGGCGCCGCGCCGCTGGACGTGGTCGATCATCGCCGGATCGTCGATCGCCGGGTCGGTGTCGGGCTGCACCACGATGGTGGTCACCCCGCCCGCCGCCGCTGACAGGGCCGCGGACTTCAGCGTCTCCTTCGGCTCGGCCCCGGGCTCGCCGGTCTTGACCCGGATGTCGATCAGGCCCGGCGCCAGGCACAGGCCGCCGGCGTCGACGATCTCCACGCCCTCGGGCGCGCTCGCGCCGGCGCCGTGGACGACCTCGACGATGCGGCCGTCCTCGACCAGCACCGAACCCGCGCCGTCGTAGTCAGAGGCCGGATCCAGCAGGCGGGCGTTCAGGATCGCGATCGCGCTCATGACGTCGCTCCTTCGCGCCGGGCCGACAGGGCCGCCAGCACCGCCATGCGGGCCGCCACGCCCATCTCCACCTGGTCCTGGATCAGCGACACGGTCAGGTCGTCGGCCACGTCGGAATCGATCTCCACGCCGCGGTTCATCGGTCCCGGGTGCATCACCTTGGCTCCCGGCTTCGCCCAGGCCAGCTTCTCGCGGTCCAGGCCCCAGAAGCGGAAGAACTCGCGGGTCGAGGGCACTAGGGCGCCCTCCATCCGCTCCAGCTGCAGGCGCAGCATCATCACCACGTCGACGCCCTGCAGGCCGTCCTTCATATCGTGGAAGACCTCGCAGCCCCAGCGGTCGGCGTCGCCGGGCACCAGCGTTGGCGGCCCGATCAACCGGACGCGCGCGCCCATCATCGACAGCAGGGCGACATTGGACCGGGCCACGCGGCTGTGGGCGATGTCGCCGCAGATGGCCACGGTCAGCCCGCCCACGTCGCCGAAGGCCCGGCGCAGGCTCAGCAGGTCCAATAGCGCCTGGGTCGGATGCTCGTGCCGACCGTCCCCGGCGTTGACCACCGCGCAGCCGACCTTTTGCGACAGCAGGGCCGCCGCGCCCGAGGCCGAATGGCGCACCACCAGCACGTCCGGCTTCATGGCGTTCAGGGTCGCCGCCGTGTCGATCAGCGTCTCGCCCTTGGCCACCGAGGAGGTACGGGGGCTCAGCGCCGTGACGTCGGCGCCCAGCCGCTTGGCCGCGATCTCGAACGAGGCGCTGGTGCGGGTCGAGTTCTCGAAGAACAGGTTCATCACCGTCCGCCCGCGCATGATGTCGAGCGACTTGGCGGATTGGCGATTGAAGTCGACGAAGGCGTCGGCCAGGTCCAGCAGCGGCGGGACCGTTGCGGCGTTCAGATCGCCGGCGGACAGGAAGTGATCGCGAGGAAACGGCTCCAGCCGTTCTCGGATGATCTCGGTGAGTCGGTCGGGCTGGCTCATCGAGACGCCGCTATAGCGCAATTCTCATTTGGGTCGAGCCACGGCGGTCAAGGATCTCGCCAGGTGCTCGCCCGCTGAACGGATCACCGGTCGTAGGACCAGACGAACCAAGCATAAAGGACGGCGACAAAGACGAACCAGAGCAAGGCCCAAGCTCTGCGGCGACCCAGCTTTTTCAGGAACGCGGCGAGGAAGAGCGGCGGGCCCAGAATGAGGGCTAGGAGGGCGACCCATTTCCACAGATCTGCGCCGTCCATATCCCCTCCAGAACTCGCCAAGCTTATCGAAGGTACGCAATCACGCCAAATGGAACAGCGCCAGCAGGATCGGGATGCTGGCCGCGCTGCCCACCGTCGTCAGCGCGACGATCCCGGCCATCAGCGGGGCGTCGCCGCCCATCTGGCGGGCCAGGATGTAGCTGGCCGCCGCCCCGGGCGCCGCGCCGCACAGGAGCGCGATCCCCTGGGCGGTCTGGTCGCCGCCATAAAGGATGCACAGGCCCCACATCAGGGGCGGGGTGATGACCAGCTTGACGAAGGACACCAAGCCGATGGTGACCTTGCGGCGGGCCACCTCGGCGAAGCTCAAGCCCGCGCCGGCGACGATCAGTCCCAGGGGCAGGGCGGCCCCGCCCAGAAGCTCCAGGGTGTCCGAAATCCCCGGCAGCCGGGGACGTGCAACAGGTTCAGCGCCAGGCCGATCAGGCAGGCCAGCAGGATGGGATTGGACAGGATCGCCCGGGTCAGCGCCCAGGGCGACATCTCGCGCTGGTCGGCGCCCCACTTCACCAGCACGATCACGCACAGGATGTTGGTGACCGGGATCATCGCGGCGATCACCACCGCCGCCAGCGCCAGCCCGTCCGGCCCGAACACAGACAGGATCACCGGCAGGAAGACGAAGCTGTTCCACCGGATCGCGCCCTGGAAGACCGACGTGAAGGCCGGGCCGTCGATCTTCATCAGCGGCTTCAGCGCCAGCGTCAGGGCGGCGATGATCAGCACGCTGGTCACCGAGGCCGCGCCCGCCGCGCCCGCGCCGCCGCCGGAAATGTCCGCTTTCCAGATCGCGGGGATCAGGAAGCCCGGGTAGAGCAGATGGATCGACAGCTTCTCGATCGGCCGCCACGTCGCGTCGGGCAGGAAGTCGGATTTGCGCAGGCCGTAGCCGATGGCGATCAGCACGAAGACCGGCAGGACCCCGGCGACCAGCGCGCTCATCAGCCGCGCAACCGATCCAGGGCGCCCTGCAGGATCCAGGCGGCCGCCGTGCGGTCGACGACGTCGGCTCGACGCTTGCGGGTCAGGTCCAGCTCGTCGATCAGGAACCGCTCGACGGCGGTCGTCGACAGCCGCTCGTCCTGGAAAGTCACCGGCACCTCGCGCAGGCGCTGCAGGTTGCGGGCGAAGGCGCGGCACGACTGGGCGCGCGGTCCCTCGGTGCCGTCCATGTTCAGCGGCAGGCCGATCACCAGGCCCGACGCGTTGCGCCCGTCCATGAGTTTCAGGACCGCCTCGGCGTCCTGGGTGAATTTCGTCTTGCGGATCAGCTGCAGCGGGCTGGCGATCATCCGGCTGGCGTCGGACGCCGCCACCCCGATGGTCTTCTCGCCCAGGTCCAGCCCCAGCCAGGGTGTTCCGGGCGGCGTCGAGGCGGCGAGGTCTTCGAGCGATAGAACGGTCACACGGGGGCGGTAGGACTGGCGGGCTTCGCTGGCAAGGTGCTAGCTACGCCGAACGACGAATTGGGGAGCGCCTGATGAAGCATCCGATCCTGTTCCTGGCGGCCCTGGCCGGCATCACGGCCTGCGACGCCCAGGTGGAAAGCCGCAAGGAAGCCGTGCCGTCGGCCGAGGCGCCGGCCCCAGTCCAGGCCGCCGATCCGCTGGTCGCCGCCGGCCCCGCCGCGACCGTCCAACCCGACGCGGACGCTGGCGTGCAGCAGGCCGCCTCGGTCGTGCGCGTGGACGCGCTGACCCGCCAGGGCGATCAGGCCGTCAAATTGTTCGGCACGGCTGGCGGCGATCCGGCCATGAACGGCCTCTACACCTACGTCGGGTTCTACCAGTCGCCGGCCGAGGGCTGGCGGTCGTTCCGCCTGGGCGACGTGCTCGACTACCGCATCCTGTCCGAAAGCGCGGGCCGGGTAGATCTCGAGATCGAGGAGAGCGTCATGAACGAGGCGACCACCCAGATCAGCAGCCGCAAGCGCCGTCTCATCGTCGCCTGGACGCCGGGCGCGGACGGCGCGCCGCCGGCCAGCGTCACCGTCACGCCCGCCCGGTGAGCGAACCCGACGACCTGGCCGCAACCGCGCGACGGTCGCCGGCTACGACGTCTGCGCCGAGAGCTATGCGGCGGAAACCGACCATGCGCCGACGCCGGACCATGTCGAGGCCCTGGAGCGCCTGGTCGCCTCGGTCGGGCCCGGCGGCCGGGTGCTGGAGGTCGCGTCAGGCCCGGGCTGGGACGCCGACCGGCTGGAGCGCATGGGGCTGCGGGTCCGTCGGACCGATCTGTCGGATGGCTTCATCGCCCTCCAGCGCCAGCGGGGCCGGACGATCGACAAGCTGGACCTGATCGCCGGCGATCTCGGCGGCCCCTGGGACGGCGTCGTCGCTCTCTACGTCATCCAGCATATCGGGCGCGATCTGGTCGACGACGTGATCGGACGGATCGCGGCGGCGCTCCGACCCCGCGGAACCTTGCTGATGTCCTTCCAGGAAGGCGAGGGCGAGCAGACGTCGGTTGGGACCAGCGGAACCTATCAGGTCGTGCGCTGGCGGGACGTGGACATGACCGACTGTCTGGCGCGCCATGGCCTCGCCGTGGATTGGCGATCGACTTTCGACGGGCGGGAAGGGGTCTGGATCACCGTGCTCGCGCACCGTTCTTGAGATTCGGCGCCCGGCCCGCTACTTCCGCCCGTTCCGCTTTCGCCCAAGGGCAACCACTGGAGGGCCGCATGGCCATCGACGCCGCGACGGTGCGCAAGGTCGCCCATCTCGCCCGCATCAAGACCCCCGAGGACCGGCTGGAGCCGCTGGCCGCCGAACTGAACGGCATCCTCGCCTGGATCGAGCAGCTGAACGCGGTCGACGTCCAGGGCGTCGAGCCCATGACCTCCAACGTGGCCCAGCCCCTGCGCCTGCGCGACGACGTCGTCACCGACGGCGGCAAGGTCGCCGACGTCCTGTCCAACGCGCCCAAATCCGCCGACGGCTTCTATGTCGTGCCCAAGGTGGTCGAGTAGATCATGTCCGACCTCACGAAACTGACCCTCAAGACCGCGCTGGACGGCCTCAAGGCCCGCGACTTCTCGTCCGAGGAGATCACCAAGGCCTTCGTCGCCAACATCGACGCCGCCAACCCGACCCTGAACGCCTATGTCGTCCAGACCACGGACAAGGCGCTGGACATGGCCCGGGCGTCCGACGCCAGGCTGGCCAAGGGCGAAGGCGGGGCGCTGGAAGGCGCGCCGCTGGGGATCAAGGATCTGTTCTGCACCGACGGTGTCCAAACCACCGCCGGGTCGAACATGCTGCGCGGCTTCGTCCCGCCGTATGAATCCACCGTGACGGCCAACCTGTGGGCGGACGGCGCCGTCATGCTGGGCAAGCTGAACATGGACGAGTTCGCCATGGGCTCGTCCAACGAGACCTCGGCGTTCGGCCCCGTGGTCAATCCGTGGAAGTCGAAGACCTCCAACGCCGACCTGACCCCGGGCGGTTCGTCGGGCGGATCCGCCTCGGCCGTCGCGGGCGACCTCTGCCTGGCCGCCACGGCGTCCGACACCGGCGGCTCCATCCGCCAGCCCGCGGCCTTCACCGGCACGGTCGGGATCAAGCCGACCTACGGCCGCGCCAGCCGCTTCGGCATGGTCGCCTTCGCCAGCTCGCTGGACCAGGCGGGCCCGATCACCAAGACGGTCGAGGACGCGGCCATTCTGCTGCGCTCGATGTGCTCGTTCGACGTCAAGGATTCCACCAGCCTGGACGTCGAGACGCCCGACTGGACGCGGTCGCTCGGCAAGGGCGTGAAGGGCCTGCGCATCGGCGTGCCCAAGGAGTACGTGGTCGACGGCATGCCCGCCGAGATCCAGGCGCTGTGGGACCAGGGCGTCCAGTGGCTCAAGGCCGCCGGCGCCGAGATCGTCGAGATCAGCCTGCCGCACACCCAGTACGCGCTGCCGGCCTACTATATCGTCGCCCCGGCCGAGGCCTCGTCCAACCTGGCGCGCTACGACGGCATGCGCTTCGGCCACCGCGCCGAGAAGGCGACCAGCCTGACGGACCTCTACGAGACCAGCCGCGCGGAGGGCTTCGGCAAGGAGGTCCAGCGCCGCCTGACCATCGGCGCCTACGTCCTGTCGGCCGGCTTCTATGACGCCTACTACGTGCGCGCGCTCAAGGTTCGTCGTCGGATCGCCGAGGACTTCGACAACGTTTGGGGCACGGTCGACGCCATCCTGACGCCGTCCACCCCGTCCGCCGCCTTCGCGATCGGCGACAAGCAGATCGACCCGCTGCAGATGTACCTGAACGACATCTTCACGGTGACCGCCAACCTCGCGGGCCTTCCGGGCATCTCGGTGCCCGCGGGCGTGGACTCGGGCGGTCTGCCCCTGGGCCTGCAGGTCATCGGCAAGGCGCTGGACGAGGCGACCGTGTTCCAGGTCGCCGACGTGCTGGAGCGATCGGCCGGCTTCACGGCCCGGCCGGAGAAGTGGTGGTGAGCATGACCGAGACCAACGCCAAGCTGATCCAGGGCCGCACCGGCCCCTGGGAGATCGTCATGGGCCTGGAGATCCACGCCCAGGTGGCGTCGAACGCCAAGCTGTTCTCGGGCGCCGCCGTCGGCTTCGGCGCGGGGCCGAACGAGCAGGTGTCGCTGGTCGACGCCGGGTTCCCCGGCATGCTGCCGACCCTGAACCGTCACTGCGTCGAACAGGCGGTGAAGACCGGCTTGGGCCTGAAGGCCCGGATCAATCGGCGCAGCCAGTTCGACCGGAAGAACTACTTCTACCCCGACCTGCCCACCGGCTATCAGATCAGCCAGCTGTTCTACCCCATCGTCGGCGAGGGCGTCGTCGAGGTGGAGGCCGAGGACGGCAGCTTCTTCAACGTCGGCATCGAGCGCCTGCACCTGGAACAGGACGCGGGCAAGCTGATCCACGACCTGTCGCCGACCGAGAGCTACGTCGATCTGAACCGCGCGGGCACGGCCCTGATGGAGATCGTCTCCAAGCCGGACATCCGGTCGCCGGAAGAGGCCGTCGCCTACGTCAAGAAGATCCGCACCATCCTGATCTATCTGGGCACCTGCGACGGGGACATGGAGAAGGGCAATCTGCGCGCCGACGTGAACGTCTCGGTCTGCCGCGAGGGCGGCTACGAGAAGTTCAAGGCGACCGGCGACTTCAGCCACCTGGGCACCCGCTGCGAGATCAAGAACGTCAACTCGTTCCGCTTCATCTCGCAGGCCATCAACTACGAGGCCCGCCGCCAGATCGAGATTCTCGAGGACGGCGGCAAGATCGACCAGGAGACCCGGCTCTACGACGCGGCCAAGGGCGAGACCCGCTCGATGCGGTCCAAGGAAGAGGCGATGGACTATCGCTACTTCCCCGACCCCGACTTGCTGCCGCTCGAGCTGGAGCAGGCCTGGATCGACGACATCAAGGCCAACCTCCCCGAGCTGCCGGACGAGAAGCGCCGCCGGCTGATGGCCGACTACGGCCTGTCGCAATACGATGCGGTGGTGCTGATCTCGGAACAGGCCAAGGCGGACTATTTCGAGGCCGCGGCGAAGGGGCGTGACGCCAAGCTGGTCGCCAACTGGGTCACCAACGAGGTGTCCGCCCGTCTAGCCGCCGACGGCAAGGACTTCTTGGAGAACCCGCTGCCTGCAACCCATGTGGCCCAGCTGGTCGAACTGATCGAGAACGGGACGATCTCGTCCAAGATCGCCAAGGAAGTCTTCGACCACGTTTGGAACGGCGAGGGCTCGCCGGCCGAGGTGGTCGAGGCGCACGGCCTCAGGCAGGTCACCGACACCGGCGCCATCGAGAAGGCGGTCGACGAGATCATCGCCGCCAATCCCGACAAGGCCGCCGCCGTCGCCGAGAAGCCCCAGGCCATCGGCTGGTTCGTCGGCCAGGTCATGAAGGCCACCGGCGGCAAGGCCAATCCGGCCGCGGTCAACGACATCCTGAAGGCCAGGCTGGGGCTCTGAGGCGGAGCCGGACCTGGCTCACTCCCGGTCGCGCTCCCATCGCCGAGCGCCGGCCAGGGCGCCCAGCCACGGTTCACGCCGGACGGTCCAGAGCTCGTAGGCGGGCTCCAACCCGTTCGGCGGGCCGTCCAGCGTGCCGAGCTTCACCTCGATCTCGTCTTCTTCGTCCGTCCAGGTGAACAGCGATGCCCCGCACCGGGGGCAGAACCGGTCGCCGCCGGCCCTAACCTCCCACCGGGACAGGTCGCCAGTGATCGTCACCGCGGCCCTAGGCCATACGGCGTAGTGCGAGAAGGCCGAACCGGTGAATTTTCGGCAGGTCTCGCAGTGGCAGAGCCCCACCCGCAGCGGCTCGCCGGCCAGCTCGTAGCGGACCTGTCCGCAGTTGCAGCCACCAGTGCGCGCCATGGTGCTCTCCTGTTGATCCCCATGACAACGAAAAGCCCGCCCGGATCGCTCCGGGCGGGCTCTTTCGTTGGCGGCGGGCGGCCCTAGTCGTTCAGCAGCGACAGGATCACGCCGGTGGCGATCGCCGCGAGGACGATATCGCCGGTGTCAGTGCGGTAGTAGCCGTAGCCGCGCGGCGGCGGGGCGTAGCCGTAGCGACGGTAGTCGTCGACGTACCAGCTGCGGCGGTAGTTGTAGGGGATCACCGCGCCGCGTTGCCAGCGACGATACTCCCGGCGCTGCTGACGCTCCCAGCGGTCGCGATCGCGGTCCCAGCGGTCCCGGTCGCGTTCCCAGCGGCGATAATCGCGGCGATGATCACGGTCGGCGCGGCGTTCCCAGCGCTCGTAGCGGCCGTCGCGGTCCCGATCATGGCGCCAGGACTGGGCCGAAGCGGCCATCGGGGTCCCGACGGTGGCCAGGGTCGCGAGGGCGAGAGCGCCGATGGCGAGTTTCTTGTTCATGGCA
The DNA here is from genome assembly GCF_057364705.1 of Brevundimonas sp. CURTG3B2_SDJG. Lineage (NCBI taxonomy): Bacteria > Pseudomonadati > Pseudomonadota > Alphaproteobacteria > Caulobacterales > Caulobacteraceae > Brevundimonas > Brevundimonas sp. CURTG3B2_SDJG. Next base: position 3,010 of record NZ_JBNFOJ010000051.1, on the reverse strand, counting down.
TGCGTCTCCTTCTTCGGGACGCCGCGCCCTGCGGGTGAGGCGCCCGACGAGGTGGTCAGGATCGGATTTTCGGCCTGAACCCCGCCTGAACGGGCCGTTCAAGGTTCGTCGTCGAAGAGTTCGTCCTCGACGGCCTCGCGGGCCAGCGCCCGCGTCACGGCCCGTGCAGGGGCGTCAAGCCGCTCCACGAATCGCCGCGGCGGCGGCCGCCGACCGATCGATGCGGCGCAACAGATAGGGGATCACGTCCTTGGCCGGCCGGATGCCACGCTCGGCGAAACGGGCCTCCAGCATCGCCGCCAGGACCGCGTCGTCCGGCGGCTCCATGGCCACGCTCACCGCCGCGTCCAGCCGTGAACGGAGGTCGGGCAGGGCGACCGTCCAGGCGGAGGGGGCGGGCCGCGAAATCATCAGCAGCGCTCCGCCCGGCGCCTGCGCCAGGTTGATCAGATGGAACAGGGTCTCGTCGTCGGCGTCCATCGCCCGATCCAGAAGCACCGGCCGCCCCTCGATCTCCAGCGGATCGATCAGGGCGGCCTCCGCCCCGTGCAGCGCCACGGCGCCGACCCGCTCGGCCCAAATCTGGCCCAACCGGCTCTTGCCGCAGCCGGCGGGACCGCAGATCGCCATCACCCCGCCAATCAGGCCGGGCCAGTCGGCGATCGCCTCAACCGCCGCCCGGTTGCAGTCCGACACCACGAAGCTGGTCTCGCCCTCCGGCAAGTCGCTTTGCAGCGGCAGCCGCATCTGATCAGGAGGGGCGGGGCGGGCGGTCATGGGGCCTTGTATATCAGAGGCTTCCGGGCGTGCGTTAACCGCACGCCTTGCGGGCTGTGGACAGCGCCCATTCGTTTGTAGGCCGTTTCGCCCGCCGGACCTTTCCCCGCCGTCTCGGCGAACCCTAGGGCGTCGCCCGGGCAGGTCTCGGGCGTTGGAGGCGCGCCGCCCGGCCCGCCTTGACTTTCAGGGGCGATGATGCGCCCTTCCGCGCTCCCGAATTCCGCCCGCCAGGGCCCGAATCCAAGACGAACCGACCATGCACGCCTACCGCTCCCACACCTGCGGCGCCCTCCGTTCGACCGACGCGGGCTCCAACGCCCGCCTGTCCGGCTGGGTGCACCGCAAGCGCGACCACGGCGGCCTGCTGTTCATCGACCTGCGCGACCACTACGGCCTGACCCAGCTGGTCCTGCACCCCGAGACGCCGGGCTTCGAGACCGTCGAACGCCTGCGGGCCGAAAGCGTCATCCGCGTGGACGGCGAGGTGGTCGCCCGCGACGCCTCCGTGATCAATGCAAGCCTGCCGACCGGCGAGATCGAATTGCGCGTCACTGGCGTCGAGGTGCTGTCGGAAGCTGCGGAACTGCCGCTGCCGGTCTTCGGCGAGCCGGAATACCCCGAAGAGCTGCGCCTGAAGCACCGCTACCTCGACCTTCGCCGCGAGACCCTGCACAAGAACATCGTGCTGCGCTCGAAGGTCATCTCCTCGATCCGGCGCCGCATGGTCGACCAGGGCTTTCTGGAGTACCAGACCCCGATCCTGACGGCCTCGTCGCCGGAGGGCGCGCGCGACTTCCTGGTGCCCTCGCGCCTGCATCCAGGCAAGTTCTACGCCCTTCCGCAGGCCCCACAGCAGTTCAAGCAGCTGCTGATGGTCTCTGGTTTCGACCGCTACTTCCAGATCGCGCCCTGCTTCCGCGACGAGGATCTGCGCGCCGACCGCTCGCTGGAGTTCTACCAGCTCGACGTCGAGATGAGCTTCGTGACCCAGGAAGACGTGTTCGCCGCCATCGAGCCCGTCATGCACGGGGTGTTCGAGGAGTTCGCCGAGGGCAAGCCGGTCTCGCCGATCGATGGGACCCAAACCTTCACCAACGACTTCGGCCAGACCTCGGAGCACAAGGGCTTCGAGCGCCTGACCTACGAGCAGTCGATGGCCTGGTACGGCACCGACAAGCCAGACACCCGCAACCCCATCAAGATGCGGGACGTCTCGGACCACTTCCGCGACGGCGGCTTCGGCCTGTTCAACAAGATCCTGGCCGCCGACGAGAAGAACGCGGTGTGGGCCATCCCGGCCCCGACGGGCGGCAGCCGCGCGTTCTGCGACCGGATGAACAGCTGGGCGCAGGGCGAGGGCCAGCCGGGTCTGGGCTACATCTTCTGGTCGGACGACCAGGGCGCCTGGGGCGGACCCATCGCCAAGAACCTGGGCCAGGAGCCGACCGAGACCCTGATGACCGCCCTGGGGCTGGGCAAGGGCGACGCCGCCTTCTTCGCCGCCGGTCTGCCCTCGGTCTTCGCCAAGTTCGCCGGCCTGGCCCGCACCCGCGTCGGGACCGAGCTGAAGCTGGTCGACGAGGACCAGTTCAAATTCTGCTGGATCGTCGACTTCCCGATGTTCGAGTGGTCGGAGGAAGAGAAGAAGGTCGACTTCAGCCACAACCCCTTCTCGATGCCCCAGGGCGGCCTGGAGGCCCTGGAGACGCAGGACCCGCTGACCATCCGCGCCTATCAGTACGACATCGTCTGCAACGGCTACGAACTGTGCTCGGGCGCGATCCGGAACCACAAGGCCGAGATCATGCTCAAGGCCTTCCAGATCGCCGGCTACGACGCCTCGGTGGTCGAAGAGCAGTTCGGCGGCATGCTGAACGCGTTCCGTTATGGCGCGCCGCCGCACGGGGGCCTGGCTCCGGGCATCGACCGCATCGTCATGCTGCTGGCCAACCAGACGGCCATCCGCGAGGTGATCGCCTTCCCGTTGAACCAGCAGGGCGAGGATCTGCTGATGAACGCGCCCACCGAGGCGGCTGAGCGCCAGCTGAAGGACGTGCACATCCGCACGGCCCTGCCGCTGAAGGTCTGACGGAAAGCGGGTCGGAAAAGCAAAAGGCCTCGCCTTGGCGGGGCCATTCTCGTCAGTGACCGCTGTTGGCCACAACCAGGTTGCGAACACGGGGCGGGCGCCGGCGGGGGCAGGGGGGGCGCCGGGGGGTGCGACCCGCAC
>NZ_JBNFOJ010000050.1:0-14236 GCF_057364705.1 Brevundimonas sp. CURTG3B2_SDJG | reverse complement strand
GCCCAACCCTCCGCCGCCCGGCGCACAGGACTCGCCCGACCGCGCCGCGCCCGAGCGGACGCCCAGCGGCGTGCGCTCGAACCGCTCGGCGGACGGCATCCTGAGACCCATCCAGGACAGCGCCTACTTCTCGCAGGATCCGGCCGAGATCGAGGCGGTGTCGTCGCACATCGACGAATATTTCAACCAACCGCTGGACCTGTTCCCCTTCTGGGAGACGGGCCGCAAGCCGGACCGGTTCCACGTGTTGTTCGCCCGCCAGATCGAGGAGCGCTTCCCCGTCGATCTAGATCTGCGCAGCCATATCCACGACTACGGCCGCGGCGTGTTCCGCGCCCTGATGGTGCACATCGGCACCAAGCGGCTGAACCAGATCCTGGCCCTGGTCGCCTTCACCGTCCTGGCCACGCTGGGGCCGACGTGGTTCACCGGCTGGACCGCGTCGCAGCCGATGGGCGCGGGTCTGGCCGCCGGCGCCATGCTGGCCGTGTTCGGCCTGTGGTGGGGCGTGCAGGCGATCCTGTTCGTTCAGTACCGCTTCCGGCTGGAGAACGATTCCTACGAGATGTCGCGCGAGATCGTGCAGCGGACGCGCGAGCTGCAGAACCTGTTCACATCCGCCCGCGCCATGGCCGACCAGGCCGAGACCCAGTACCAGATGGACGGCAAGGGCTGGGGCCAGCGCGCCCTCTATCTGACCCGCCTGACGATGTGGCTGGGCGCGCGCATGGAGTACCTGGAGAAGTACGTCCAGATGGAGCTGTGGCGCATCCGGCGCGAGCGCTACTGGACCCGCTGGCTGCAGCGCATCCTGACGCCGCTGATCCTGATCGTCTGGCTGGCCCTGTTCGCGCTGGAGCCGGCGCCCGCCAACGCCGTGACCTTCCACGCGCTGCAGGGCCTGGCCGTGCTGCTGAGCGTGCTGGTCAGCTGGGTGTCCTATGTGCGCTGGCGCACCCCGACCGAGGCGATCCAGGACAAGCTGGGGGTCGAGGGCTGGGTCCGCTACGCCTCGCTGGACGTCGACAACGCCGTCGCAGACCAGGTCCGGCGCGACAAGGAGCGGCTGGTGGAATACCGGGCGCTGACGCGGGGGCGGTGACGCGGCTGCGCCGCGAGTGGCTAGTGGCTAGTGGCTAGTGGCTAGTGATTGGTGACGGCTGGATCGCAGACTGTGAATCCGGGCTGCAGGCCGTTCCGCGCTAGCCACTAGCCACTCCTCAGCGGCGCAGGTTGTCCTGCACCGCCCGCGCATCGTAGGCGTCCGGACGGTCCGGACGGCGACCATCGCCCATCACCACCTCCAGCGTGGTCGAGGTCGCGGACGGCCGCTGAAGTTCAGGCCCAGGCCGACGCCGACGCCCGAGGTCGAATAGCTGCCGTAGCGGCCGGAGTAGCGGCCCGAGCCGTAGCCGACGTCCACGCTGGGCCGGACGCCGCCGGCGCTGTGCGGGCCGGCCGTCGATCCAGCGCTGGTGACCTCGAACCAGTCGTACCCTTGGGCCGTGGTCAGTTCCGCGGCGCGCAGCAGGGCGTAGTCGGCCACCGGCCCCGGCGCGCCGACGCCGTTGTAGGTGACGCGGAAGCGGTTGGATTCGATCCTCTGCTCGGCGTAGCCCTGCCCGCCCGGCGAGGTTTGCGCGCCATAGGGCGCCAGGCTGGCGCAGGCCGACAGGGCCAGGCCGGCGGCGGCGATCAGGGGCAGGGTCAGGCGGTTCATGGCGGGCTCCGGAATGTCCTTGCTGAAGCGTCTCACAAACCGCGTTCGTTCCCAAAATCGCCCTTGTTTCAGACGCCCCTCCACCCTCCTTCGCCTACGGCTTCGGAGGGTCCCCCTCCCCTGAAGGGGAGGAACTAGAGCCCCGCCGCCGCCTTCAGCGCCTCGAAATCCGCGGGGAGCGGGGCTTCGACCGTGCGGTAGCCGCCTTCGGGATGAGGGAAGACCAGCTTGGAGGCGTGCAGCATCAGGCGCGGGGCGGCTCGGCCGGCGAAGGTCAGGGCGCCGCCGTAGCGGGCGTCGCCGGCCAGGGGGGGCGGCCGATCGGAGGCCATGTGGGACGCGCAGCTGGTGCATGCGGCCAGTGGCGGGTTCGAGCTCGACCAGGGCCCCCCCTCCTCCGAGGCCGACAAGGTGCGGTAGCGGCTGAGCGCGGCCTGGGGCGCCGGGGCGCGTCGGGCGCGACGGCGCGCATGTAGCTTTCCCGGCCGATCTCCTGGCGCGCCAGGGGGGTGTCGATGGTTCCGGCTCGCGGCTCCGGGGCGGCCCCCACCAGGGCCAGATAGGTCTTCCTGAACCGGCGCGCCTGCAGGGCCTTGCCCAGGAAGCCGGCGGCGGGCTTGGTCCTGGCCGCCAGGATGACGCCCGAGGTGTCGCGGTCCAGCCGGTGCACCAGATCCGGCCGCTTCCCGTTCGAGCGCATGAAGGCCCAGAGCAGGTCGTCCAGGGTATGCGCCTGGATGCGGCCGCCCTGGCTGGACAGGCCCGCGGGCTTGTTCAGGACCAGCACGTGCGGATCCTCGTGGATCACCCACGAGCGCACGGCGGCGATCTCATCTTCGGACAGGGAGACGGGAGAGCGGGCGGTCACGGCGCGTGCTTACGCCAAAGACCGCCCGCCCGTCAGCCCTTCAGCGCAGGACGCCCGTCTTGCCCAGCATCCAGGCGTACCAGACGAAGAAGACGCAGGCGGCGCCGATGACGATCTGCATCGGCCACATGGGTCCCATGGCTTCCATCCCGTTCGACAGGGCGAAGGCGTAGACCGCGCCGGCCAGCCAGCCCAGGAACGAGAGGACGAAGGCGTGCAGGGCCCATTTGCGGCGCACCAGCAGCAACAGGCCGCCGATCAGCCCGCCCCAGACGCCGATCGCCCAGGCCCCATGGGTCCAGGCCGGCATGGCGTTGAAATAGGCCAGCTGCGTCTCGGTCATGCCCATCTGGGCGAACCACTGGTCGCGGTTGGTCTGGGTCATCACATAGTCGAAGCAGCCGAAGCCGTTCCACAGAACGGCGACGACGCCGACCACCCACAGATGCCAAGGGGTGCGGGGCGCGGTCAACGGAGCACCCCGGACTTGCGCTGGCTCCAGGCGTACCAGGCCAGGAAGGCCGCGATCACGACGATGACGTAGGGCATGTAGGTCATCATCGCCATTTCCGGCGGCGGCGCGGCGCCTTGTCGATGACCTGGCCGTAGATCAGGCTGACGGCCGCGCCCAGCAGCGACAGGGCGAAGGCGTGCACGGCGAAGCGGCTGCGCATCAGCAGCAGGATCGAGCCCGCCACCGCGCCCCAGACGCCCAGCACCCAGGGCACGTACATCCAGGCGGGCATGGCGTTGTAATAGGCGATCATGGCGTCGGTCATGCCGGACGCGCGCCAATAGGCCTCGCCCTGGGTCACACTCATCACGAAGTCATAGCCGCCGAAGGCGTTCCACAGCAGGCTCACCACGCCCACCACCCACAGGTGCCAGGGCGTTCTCACAGTCATCGCGGTATCGGTCATGGTCCCCTCCCAAGGTCATGCTGACGATGGACGGAGCATGCTCCGGAACCGGCGTTACGGCAACGGTTCGGGCTCTTCCTTCGTCATCCCGGCGAAGGCCGGGATCCAGCGGCGGGCAAGAGCGCGACCCTGTGACGTCCGGAAGTCGCCGAAGCATCGCCTCCGCTTCGCTGCGGCGCCGCTGGGTCCCGGGGTCGCTTCGCGCCCCGGGATGACGAAAGAAGAAAAGGCTACTCTTCCACCTGCCGCTTCGCCCGCAACTCGGCCCAGCGCTCCAGGCGCTCCTTCACCTTCGCCTCATGCCCCTCGCCCTTGGGCGTATAGAAAACGCGGCGCTCCATCCCGTCAGGGAAGAAGTTCGCGCCTGAGAAGCCCTCGGGCGTCGAGGGGTCGTACTGATAGCCCTCGCCGTAGCCGAGCTGTTTCATCAGCCGGGTCGGGGCGTTGCGGATGTGCGCAGGCGGCATCAGGGAGCCGGTCTCGTGCGCCGCGCGCTTAGCCGCCTTGAAGGCCTCGTAGACGCCGACCGACTTGGGCGCGGTCGCCAAATGGACCACCGCCTGAGCCAGGGCCAGTTCGCCCTCGGGGCTGCCCAGGAAGTCGTACGTGTCCTTCGCCGCATTGGCGACCAGGAGGGACAGGGGATCGGCTTCGCCGATGTCCTCGACCGCCATGCGGACGATGCGGCGGGCCAGATAGAGCGGATCCTCGCCGCCGTTCAGCATCCGCGCCAGCCAGTAGAGGGCCGCATCCGGGTCCGAGCCTCGAACCGATTTATGCAGCGCGGATATGAGGTTGTAGTGTTCTTCTCGACTCTTGTCGTAGGCGGGCGCGCGCTTCTGCAGGATGCCGGCCAGGGCCTGGACGTCCAGGGGCGTCTTCGGCCGGCAGGCCGAACAGGACCTCGGACATGGTCAGCAGGTAGCGGCCGTCGCCGTCGGCCAGAGCCAGCAGGGCCTGGCGGGCCTCGGGGGTCAGGGGGAGCGCCCTGCCCTCCTGGGCCTCGGCTCGGATCAACAGTTGATCGAGCGCAGCGTCGTCCAGGCGTTTCAAGACATAGACCTGGCTGCGGGACAGCAGCGCGCCATTCAACTCGAACGACGGGTTCTCGGTGGTGGCCCCGACCAGGGTGACGATCCCCTCCTCGACGAAGGGCAGGAAGCCGTCCTGCTGGGCGCGGTTGAAGCGGTGGATCTCGTCGACGAACAACAGGGTCGACTGGCCCGCGGCGCGGCGCAGGCGGGCGGCCTCGAACGCCTTCTTCAGGTCGGCGACGCCGGAGAAGATGGCCGAGATCTGCTGGAACTGATAGCCCGCCGCCTGGGCCAGCAGGCGGGCGATGGTGGTCTTGCCGGTGCCCGGCGGCCCCCACAGGATCATCGAGCCCAGGCGACCGGCCTCGACCATGCGGCGGATCGGCCCGCCCTCGCCCAGCAGATGATCCTGTCCCACCACCTCGTCCAGCGTGCGGGGGCGCAGGCGGTCGGCCAGGGGGGCGTCGGGGGGATGGATGCCGGAGGCTTCGAACAGGTCGGACATGGAGGGTCAGAGATAGGCGTTCCGGGCGCGCTTTTCACGCGTTACTGTGGGTCGAACGCAGGAGACCGCGCCATGGCCGCAGACGCCCCCCAGGCCCCGATGACCGGCGTATCGCCCCACCTGACCATCCCCTCCAAGGGCGGGATGGCCGCGATCGAGTTCTATCAGCGCGCCTTCGGGGCCGAGGAAGTCCGCCGCATGCCGGCCCAGGACGGCGAGCGGCTGATGCACGCCATGCTGATCATCAACGGCTGCAGCGTCCTGCTGGCCGACGAGTTTCCCGAGTACAACGGCGAACAGGACATCACCCCCAAGGGCGTGACCCTGCATTTGCAGGTCGATGACGCCGACGAATGGTGGAACCGCGCCATCCTGGCCGGCGGCGTGCCCGTGTTCCCGCTGGAGGACCAGTTCTGGGGCGACCGGTACGGCCAGCTGAAGGATCCGTTCGGCCACACCTGGTCGATCGGAGCTCCGATCAAGGGCCGGTGAGATGGCCTATGTCCCGCCCGATCCGCCGATCGTTCCCTACCTGATGGTGCGCGCCGGCCACGAGGCGTTGGACTGGTACGTCCGGGCCTTCGGCGGACGCGAGACGGCCCGCTACGACATGGAGGACGGCCGGCTGGGCCACGCCATGGTGGAACTGGGCAACGGCGGCGCGATCTACCTGGCCGACGAGTTTCCCGATCCGGACGGGGCCATCGGCACGCGGTCGCCGGACCAGCTGGGCGGGACCACCGTGTCGCTGTCGCTGGCGGTGGACGACGTGGACGCCTGGCTCGCCCGGGCCGAGCGCGTGGGCGCGACGGTGATCCGCCGGCCCGTCGACGAGTTCTACGGCCGCCTGGGCAAGCTGCGCGACCCGTACGGCCACGTCTGGGCGATCCTGGGGCCGAAGGCGGAAGCCTAGCGAATGACGCCGGTCATGGTGCGGCCCCGGCGGCTGATCGTCATCTCGGACCCCCGCGCGACGCCGGCCAGTTGGCCCACCGAACTCACGGGCCGTCCATTCAGCGCCACGATCACATCCCCGCCCTGCACGCCGACGCGATTGGCGTAGCTGCCGCGCTGAACTCCGCTGACGATGACGCCGGTGGAGAAGGGGTCGCCGCCCAGGCTGTCGGCGAGCGCCGGATTCAGGGACAGCACCTGGGCTCCCGACAAGGCGCCGGACTGGATTACCGTCGCGCGGTCTAGATCGGTGTCGCCGGGCAGCGGCTGGATTCGCGCCTCCACGGTCTGACGGCGTCCGTCGCGCAGCAGATTCACCTGAACGGTCTCGTTCGGATCGTGCAGACCGACGCGGAAGTTCAGGCCGCCCTGGTCATTGACCTCGGCGCCGTCCACCATGGTGATGATGTCGCCTTCCTGAAGGCCGGCGCGGGCGCCCGGACCGTTGGGCCAGACGGACATGATCACCAGCCCCTGCGGCCGCTCCAGGCCCAGGCTGCGGGCGATGTCAGCGGTGACCGGCTCGCCCTTCACCCCCAGCCAGGGCCGGACCACTGCCGTGGCGCCGCCCACCGCGTTGTCGACAACCCGCTTCACCATGGAGGCTGGGATGGCGAAGCCGACCCCCGACGAGGTGCCGGAGCGCGAGAAGATGGCCGAGTTGATGCCGATCAGGTCGCCATCCATATCGACCAGCGCACCACCCGAATTGCCCGGGTTGATGGCGGCGTCGGTCTGGATGAAGGAGCCGGAGTCCGAGATGTTGGTCTCGGTCCGGTTCAGGGCCGATATGATGCCGTTGGTGACCGTCTGGCCGACGCCGAACGGGTTGCCGATGGCCAGGACCAGGTCGCCGACCTGCTGCTCTTCCCGGTCGTCGATGTTCAGGACCGGCAGGCGCTCGTTGACACCCTCGAGCTGGAGCACGGCCAGGTCGGAGCGCTCGTCGCCCAGCACGACCCGGGCGCTGAACTCGCGGCGGTCCTGAAGCGTCACCTTGATCTGCTGCATGCCCTGGATGACGTGGTAGTTGGTCACGACCACACCGTTGGGGCGCACGATGACGCCCGAACCGACCGAGCCGGTCTGGCGCTGCCCGGGCAGGCCGAAGAAGGGATCGCGGACCTGCTGGACCCCGATGGCGGCGATGTTGACCACCGCCGGGGCCGTTTCGCGCACCACCGGGGCGAAGCTGGCCTTCATGGCGTTGGCGTCGCCGGGCACGACCCGGTTGTCGGCGAAGACGCCGTCCTGGGCTTTCGAACTGTTCGGTTGTCCGCAGGCGGCGAGCGTGAGAGCGAGGCGATCGCGAGGGAGCGGGTCTTCATCGTCATCCGTAATGCAGGCAGCGAGAGGCCGTGCATTCCGCCTCCGATTTCGGGCCGGATCAAGGCGTTTGGATTTCAGTGCGGACGCACGGCCGCGGGGCGGGGCGGCCATGGCCGGCAGGGTGTCCTCGGGCCGTCCGTCGCCGGCGGGCGCCGAAATGCGCAGCAGTCGCGCCAGGAAGGGCTGAACGTCGACGCTGTCCAGGTCGCTCAGCCGCACGCCGGACGCGACGCCGGGGCCCCGGGCGATGAAGATCGCCGCCATCTCGGGGGCGGCGTTGTCGTAGCCGTGGGCCCCGCCCACCTTCGTCACGGGCCGGGACATCAGCAGCCAGCCGGTCTCGGCCATGCAGACCCAGGCCGTCACCCGAGGGTGGGAGCCCAGGACCAGGCGGGCCGGAATGTCGGTCTTGCGCCAGCACTGCAGATGCGGGCGGGGAACCGACAGGGCGGCCTCGACCTCGGCCTCGCGGCCCGGGACGGGATTGATGAAGTTCGCCGGCCCGCCGTAGACCACCTGGACCGCCGCGGGATCGACCACGTCGCCCAGAGCGATCACCCGGTCCGGCGAGGTCTGGGCCATGCCATGGTCGGACACGATGACCAGGACCGTGCGGTCGTAGAGCTCCCTCGCCTTCAAGCCATCGACCAGGCGGCCAATCTGGCTGTCGATCACGCGCAGCGCGTCGTTCGTCTCGGGCGCGTCGGGCCCGAACTCGTGCCCGGTCGTGTCGATGATGTCGAAATACAGGGTCGCGAAGTCCGGACGGTCGCCCGGGGGCTGGTCCAGCCAGTTCAGCACCTCGTCGACGCGCGCCTCGCCCGACATCGTCTTGTCGAAGCGGGCCCACCAGCGGGGACGGACCCCGCGGATGTCCGCCTCGGAGCCGGGCCAGAACATCGTCCCGGCGACCAGGCCTGCGTTCTGCGCCGTGACCCAGATGGGCTCGCCGCCGTCCCACCAGCGCCGGTCGGTCACCGCCGCGACGTTGCGCTGGGTGAAGGACCCCAGTTCGGCGTCGATCATGTTGTTGCCGACGATCCCGTGGTGGTCGGGATGCAGCCCTGTGACCAGGGTGTAGTGGTTGGGGAAGGTGACGCTGGGAAACGACGGCCGCATCGGCCCGGACGCGCCCTCCGAGGCCAGCCGCGACAGCACCGGCGTGACGCCCCGGTCCAGATAGTCGGCGCGGAAGCCGTCGATCGACACCAGGATGACGATCGGCCGCTCGCCGGCGGCCTGGGCGAACGCGGGCGCGGCCCCGAGACCGAGGATCAGGGCGAGGACGGGGACGAGCAGGCGAAGCGGCATCGGAGGTCTCCGGACGGATTCGGAGGTCTAACCCGGGTTCACGACAGACTGATCAAGGCCTCAGGCCCCGGCCTCGGCGGCGTCGGCCTTCTTGGCCTGGCGGCCCACCCACCAGCCGATCAGCGCCGCCAGGCCCAGGACGGCGGCGGCGAGGAAGAAGGCGAGACCCGGATGGGGCACGCGCGCGCCCTCCCCCGCCGAGATCGAATAGATCCAGCCGAAGAACAGCGGCGAGGCCACGCCCGCGATGGAGGCCACGCTCATGTTGGCGCCCTGCAGCTGCCCCTGCTCGTCCTCGCCGACGCGGCGGGTCATCAGCGACTGCAGCGTCGGCATGGCCAGGCCCCACAGGGCGTTGGGCAACATGGCCAGGACGAACATCAGCCCGGTGGGCGCCCAGCCCATCAGGGCGATGCCGACCGTGCCGCCGGCCAGGCCCAGGACCATGGTTCCCCGGTCGCCGATCCGCTTGACGATCGGGCCGACCAGAACGCCCTGGACGATCATGTCCAGGACCCCGACCAGCGCCAGCAGCAGGCCCACCTCCAACGGCCCCCAGCCATAGCGGAGCGCGGCGTAGAGCACGAAGACGGCCGAAAAGACGTGGTGGGCGAAGTAGAGCAGGAAGTTGACGACCGCCAGGCCGGCGAGCTCGGTGTGCCGCTTGAGCAGCACCAGGGCCCCGACCGGATTGGCCCGGGCCCAACTGAACTTCATCCGCTTCTCGGGGGGCAGGCTCTCGGGCAGGACCAGCCAGCCGTAGAGGAAGGCCAGGCCCGACATGCCGGCGGCCACCCAGAACGGCAGGCGCGGGTCGAAGTCGCCCAGGACGCCGCCCAGGACCGGGCCCAGCACGAAGCCGCCCGAGAAGGCGGCGCCGATCAGGCCGTAGGCCCGGGCCCGCTTCTCGGGCGCGGTGATGTCGGCCATGTAGGCGTAGACGGTCGTGAAGCTGGACGAGGTCAGGCCGCCCAGGATCCGGCCGACGGCCAGCCACCACAGGTTCGGCGCCAAAGCCATCAGCATCCAGTCCAGCGCCAGGCCGGCGCAGGAGATCAGAATCACCGGCCGGCGTCCGTACTGGTCCGACAGCGAACCGATGACGGGCGAGGCGAAGAACTGCATCCCGGCCCACAGGGCCACGAACACGCCGTTCCAGACCCCCGCGGCGGCGTTGGAGCCGGCGAACTCCTCGATCAGCTGAGGCAGCACGGGGATGACGATGCCCATGGACAGGATGTCCAGCACCGCCGTCACGAAAATGAAGGCCAGGGCGGCGCGGCGGGTGCGGAGGCGGTTCAGGATGGACATGACGGGCTCTTGGAAGGACGCGCCTTCTAGCGGATGCGGCGGGCCGGGTCAGCCCTGGTCGGCGTTGCGTCGTCCCGCTGCCGCCAAATCCCGGCGTTCAGATCAGGGTGTGCAGCAGGCGATCGCCGCTGGCGAGCTTGGCCGCGCGATAGGCCGAGGGCGTCAGGCCGGTCAGGTCGGCGAAGTCCCGGGCCAGATGGGAATCGTCGGCGTACTCCAGGCGGGCGTCCTCGTGGTCCGAGCCCCCGAGCCAAGGCGAGGGGTGCAGGGTGCGCAATAGTCGCTGCAGCCGGGCGAGACGGAGCAGACGCTTCGGGGGCAGTCCGACCAGCCGATGGCATCGCTTGTGCAGACCCCGCTCCGAGACGCCGCAACGGCGCGCGATGTCGGCGACCGACCCCCGAATGCGATGCCCCAGGACGGCGTCGATGGCGTCCAGAGCCGGATCGGCGGAACTCGCGCCACCCGCCACCAGGCTGCGCAGCCAGGTCTCGGCCAGGGCGACCCGGTGATCGAAGTCGGGCTGTTCCAGGATCCGGGCCAGGGGTAGGCGATGCGGCGCCGGCAGGACGTCGTCGAGCGGCAGGCGCCGGTCGGCCAGCCCGCCTTCGACAGCGGCCCCCGCCAGCGCCGCGCCGCGCAGGGTCAGGACCGCGACGAACACATGCAGCGGGCCCTCCGCGCAGGAATGCGGCGCGGTCGAACTCGGCCCCCACAAGCCGCGCGCGGAGCGGGATCCGTCTCGCCCGCCCGGATGAAGCGGAAGTCGCCCCCAGCATCACCTGGATCAGCGGCGCGGGCGTCGGCAGTTCGCGCATCCCGGTCAGCGCGACGACGTCCCGACGCTCGACGAAGGCCGTGACGAAAGGCTTCAGGTCCGGCGAGACCGGTCGCGTCTCGAGAGACGTCAGAGGAGTCATGAGGGGCGTCATGGGGCGGGCGCGGTTCCGATTTGTACAGGAGTTGGCCCGGGCGACCCGCTAACGTCAATCGATCCCGGAGCGCCGCATGTCCCTTCGCCGCCGTCTTCCATTCCCCGCCGCCGTGGCCGGGGCGAGTCTGATCCTGGCCGGTCCGGCGACGGCCGATCCGCTGTCCGCCCTGAGGGAGGGGCTTCAGCCGGGATGCGCGATCCTGGTGCTGGAGCCGTCGGGCCCGCGGTTCGACGCCGCCGGCTACGCCGACCTGGAGGCGCGCACGCCGATCACGCCGCGCACCCGTTTCCTGATCGCCTCGGCGTCCAAACAATTCACCGCCCTGGCGGTCCTGACCTTGGTCGACCAGGGCCGGATCGGCCTGGACGACCCCGCCGAACGCCACCTGCCCGAGTTCGCCGGCGCGCTGGGGGGAGCGACCGTACGCCAGCTGCTGAACCAGACCGCGGGCGTCCGCGACCACACCACCCTGGCGGCCCTGGCCGGGATCGAGCGCCTGGGCGAGATCGATCCCGCCGCGACACTGGCGATGATGCGGGGCCTGACCAGCGGAAACTTCGTCCCGGGAAGTCGGGCCCAGTACTCCAACGGGAACTATCTGATGCTGGCCCGCATGGTCGAGCAGGTCTCTGGCGAGGCGTTCGCGGACTACGCCGACCGGGCGATCTTCGCGCCGCTGGGCATGGCCGACACCCGGTTCCGCGCCGACGCCCCGATGGCGCACGGCTATCGCCGCCTCCGGGACGGCTCCTACCGCGTCGCGGACGACCAGCCCGCCTTGCCCGGCTCGGGCGGCCTGGCGACGACGGTCCAGGATCTGGCGCGATTCGACGCCGCCTTCCGCGCCGGCGAGGGGCCCTGGACGCCGTCGGTCAAGGCGATGGTCCTGGAGCCGGGCCGCCTGACGGGCGGGACGATCGCCGTCCTGCCGGAGTTCGGGACGCCCTACGGCGCCGGCGTCGCCTTGAGGACCGGGACGGCGCGCTGTGGCTCAGCCACGACGGCGGATCCGAGGGATCGCGCGGAATATGTGCGCCAGGCCGCCGAGCCGCGAGGCGCGGCGGTGCTGTGCAATCGAAGCGACATCGACCTGCGGAGATCGCGCGCGACCTTCTTGACCCACCGCCCGTCCGGACCGAGGCCGCAGCCGATGGACCGTCGGCCGCGGCGCCCTCGCGGCGGCCCACGCGCCCGCCCGCCTCCGAGGCGGAACTGCAGGCGCTGGTCGGGCGGTGGCGCTCGGACGAGACCAGGATCGAGTACGACATCGGTCTGGCCGAAGACGGGCTGCGGACCACGATCCGCTCACCCCTTTCGCCCGAACCGGTCGTCGAGGAGTGGGGCGGACTGAGGACGGGCGAGGATGGCGAGATCACGTCGGGGCCGCTGCGGTTGAAGCTCCAGGGCGACATCCTGATGGTCGGCTTCGGCCGGCGGGTCGAGAACCTGGCTTTCCGGCGCGCGTCGCCCTGACGTTGCAAAAGCTTAATGGCGAAGCTGCTTGCGCGAACTCGCGGGGCGCCCTCAACCTGAGGCCATGACAGCGGTTATCGAAACCCGGGGCCTGACCAAGACCTACGGAAGCGTGCGCGCCCTGGACGGGCTGGACCTGTCGATTCCGCGAGGCGGGGTCTATGGCGTGCTGGGACCCAACGGCGCGGGCAAGTCGACCCTGTTCCGCATCCTGCTGGGCCTGATCCGGGCGACGGACGGGACCGCCAGCGTGATGGGCGGGCCGGTCAGCGAGGTGTCCCACCTGCGCCGAATGGGCTCGATGATCGAGACGCCGCGCTTCCCGCCCTTCATGACCGCGCGCCAGGTCCTGCGCTGGTTGGCGCTGGAGCACGGCGTGGGCCCCCAGACCGATATCCCGCACTGGCTGGAGCGGGTCGGGCTGACCCAGGCGGCGGACCGCAAGGTGCGCGGCTTCTCGGTCGGGATGATGCAGCGGCTGGGCGTGGCCGCCGCCCTGATGAGCCGGCCGGAGCTGGTGATCCTGGACGAGCCGACCAGCGGCATGGACCCGCCCGGCATCCAGGAGATGCGCGCCCTGATCCGATCCCTGGCGACCGAGGACGGGGTCACCGTGGTCCTGGCCAGCCACCAGTTGCTGGAAGTCCAGCGCGTCTGCGACCGGGTGGCCATCCTGAACAAGGGCAAGCTGGTGCGCGAAGGCGCGGTCAGCGAGCTGACGGCGATCGGGGAGCGTTTGCGGCTGTCGGTGTCGGGGGCCGACAAGGCCCTGGCGGTGCTGGGCGCCAAGGGCGCGCGCGAGGGCGACGCCGTGCTGGCCGCCGTCACCCGCGCCGAGGGGCCGGCCCTGATCCGCGCCCTGGTCGAGCAGGGCGTCGACATCGTCGAGGCGCGCTGGGTCGGGACCGACCTGGAGAGCATCTTCTTCACCGAGACGGGCGCGGTCCAGGCGCCGGAGGCCGACCATGCTGGCTGACGCCATCCGCGCCGAAAGCTTCCGGCTGTTCAAGAACCGCACGACGCTGCTGTGGAGCACCGTGTTCGTCCCGGTGATGGGCGTGATCTTCGGCGCCATCGGCGTGTTCGTCATGAAGGCCGGCGAGGCCAAGCTGACGACGGACGCCAAGATGCCGCCGGAGGTGTTGGAGATGATGACCTCCAACCCCCTGAATCTGGCCCAGGCGCTGGTCGAAAGCGCCGGCAAGCTGGACAATCCCGCGCTGCTGCTCTTCGTCCTGATCGGCGCGGCGACGCTGTACGCCGGCGACTACCGCTGGGAGACCTGGCGGCTGATCAGCGCGCGCAACACCCGCGCCAACCTTCTGATCGGCAAGCTGGCCGTGACCGCCCTGCTCGCCCTGATCGCCATGGGGCTGCTGCTGGTCGGGGGCGTGATCGAGACCCTGGTCCGCGCCGCCGTGTTCGAGCGTCCCCTGACCTTCGAAATGACCGGCCAGATGGTCGGCCAGTTCTTCGCCCTGACCGGCCTGTCCTGGCTGCGGGTGATCCAGTTCACGATGATGGGCATGCTGGCCGCCGTCCTGACGCGGTCGCTGCTGGCGGGTCTGTTCGTGCCGCTGGCCCTGGGCGTGGCGCAGTTCTTCACGACTCCGCTGATGCCGCAGTGGGGCCTGACGCCTGACGCCTGGCTGTCGGTGCTGGTCAATCCCGGCCTGGCGGCGGACGCGCTCAAGTCCGCCGTCACAGCGACGCCGGGCGCCCCGCCCCTGCCCGACGGCCTGGTGCTGAAGGCCGTGGTCAGCCTGGCGCTGTGGACCGCGCTTCCGCTGGCCGGGGCGCTGGCCTGGTTCCCGCGGCAGGACCTGTCCAAGGAATAGGCCCTCCTCCGCAGCTCAGGGCGCCGCGGCCGGCTCGG
>NZ_JBNFOJ010000049.1:0-14277 GCF_057364705.1 Brevundimonas sp. CURTG3B2_SDJG | reverse complement strand
CGCGGGCGCGCTCGGCCGGACCCGCCCTGGCCGCAGCCGGTCGAGGGGTCCAGAAGAGCCGACGGCGGCGGACGGCGAAGACGGGTCATGGAAGCGGCTCCGGGGCTGCGGCCCCTGGTGACTAGCCCAACCGTGACCGTGAGCAACCGCCTGCGACCCTGTGGCGGGGTGGACGGTGAGGCTTCGCACCTGATAATCACTGTCAAAAGGGCGCGGCGTCGCGCCGTCTGTTCTCAAAGAGTTGCATGTCCGACACCCTCAAACTCAGCGAAGCCCGCAAGGGCGCGCGCGGCGTCATCGTCAAGGTCGGCGAGCACTGCCATCACGACGGCCACGCCGTGGAGCTGGAGCGCCGCCTGCTCGAACTGGGTTTCGTCGAAGGCGCCCGCGTCGAACTGCTGCACGAGGGCCTGTTCGGCCGCGATCCCATCGCCCTGAAGGTGGACGACATGCGCGTGGCCCTGCGCCGCCACGAGGCCGCCAGCCTGATGGTCCGGCTGGACGGACCTCTGGATGGGGCCGCCGCCTGATGGACATGCAGACCCGCACCGCCCGCGTCGCCCTGGTCGGCAATCCGAACAGCGGCAAGACCGCCCTGTTCAACGCCCTCACGGGCTCGCACCAGAAGGTCGCCAACTACGCCGGCGTGACCGTCGAGCGGAAGGAGGGGCATTTCCGGACCGCCGACGGCCGCTCGATGTCGGTGCTCGACCTGCCCGGCACCTATTCCCTGAGGGCGCGCAGCCCCGACGAGGAGGTGACCCGCGACGCCGTTCTGGGCAAGCTGGCCGGCGAGATCGCGCCGGACGTCATCGTGGCCGTGGCGGACGCCACCAACCTGCGCCTGGTCCTGCGCCTGATCCTGGAGCTGAAGGCCATCGGGCGTCCGATGGTCCTGGCCCTGAACATGTACGACATCGCCCAGCGCCAGGGGCTGCGCATCGATCTGGAGAAATTGCAGGCCGAACTGGGCGTGCCGGTCGTCCCGACCACGGCCACGCGTCGCCGGGGGATTCCGGAGCTGATCGCGGCGATCGACTCTGCGGCCGGAGTGGCCTCCGCGACGGCCGACAGCCAGTGGACGGCGCCCGACGCCGAGGCCCTGCGCGGCAAGGCCCGCGAGGCCGAGCGGATCATGAAGGCCTGCGTCAGGCCGCCCGAGCGGCCCGACACCCTGACCGGCCGGATCGACGCGGTGCTGCTGCATCCGGTCGGCGGCCTGGTGATCCTGATGGCCCTGCTGTTCGTCATGTTCCAGGCCGTGTTCACCTGGGCCACGCCGCTGATGGACGGGATCGAAGGGCTGCTGGCCGGTTTCGGCGCCTGGATCGCCACCATCATGCCCGACGGCGTCTGGCAGAGCCTGATCGTCGACGGCCTGATCGCGGGCGTCGGCGGGGTGCTGGTCTTCCTGCCCCAGATCCTGATCCTGTTCCTGTTCATCATCCTGCTGGAGGACTTCGGCTACATGGCCCGGGCCGCCTTCCTGATGGACCGGATCATGGGCGGAGCGGGGCTGCACGGCCGGGCTTTCATCCCGCTGCTGTCCAGCTTCGCCTGCGCCATTCCGGGCGTGATGGCCGCCAGGGTGATCGATTCCAAACGCGACCGGCTGACGACCATCATGGTCGCGCCGCTGATGACCTGTTCGGCGCGCATCCCTGTCTACGTCCTGATCATCGGCGCCTTCATCCCGAACGAGAAGGTCGGCGGCTGGGTCAACCTGCAGGGGCTGGTGATGTTCGGCCTCTACGCGACGGGCATCGTCAGCGCCCTGATTGTCTCGTTCGTCATCCGCAAGATCTTCTGGAGAGGCGCGGTGGAGCCCTTCATGATGGAGCTGCCGGCCTACAAGCTGCCCGACGCCAAGAGCGTGCTGTTCAACCTGTGGCTCGGCCGGATCTTCCTGGAGCGGGCGGGCCGGATCATCCTGCCCTTGATGATCATCGTCTGGGCTCTGGCGACCTTCCCGGCGCCGCCCGAGGGCGCGACCCAGCCGGCCATCGACTACTCCTTCGCCGGCATGATCGGCAAGGCGCTGGAACCGGTCTTCGCCCCCATCGGCTTCAACTGGCAGATGGTCATCGCCCTGATCCCCGGCATGGCGGCGCGCGAGGTCGCGGTGGCGGCGCTGGGCACCGTCTACGCCGTCGCCGACCCCGAGAGCGCGACCAGCCTGTTGGGCGCCACCCTGGCCTCGCACTGGTCGCTGGCCACCGGCCTGGCCTTCCTGGCCTGGTACGTCTTCGCGCCGCAATGCGTGGCGACGCTGGGCGTGGTCAAGCGCGAGCTGAACTCGTGGAAGTGGATGTGGGTGATGATCGTCTACATGTTCGGCCTGGCCTATCTGGCCGCCTTCGTGACCTATCACCTGTCGGTGGCGCTCGGGGGCGGCTAGAACTCGGTGCGGCAGACGTGCTTGCCCTCGTCGTTGACGGTCCACTTGCAGTCGCCCGGCCCCAGAAGGTAGACGGCCACGCCTACGGCGGCGAGGCCGAGCGCGGTGAGGGCGAGCGACAGGACGTCCAGCACCTCCACGTCCGCGCTCGCCTTCAGGTGGGCGCGCATCGACGATCCCTCGACCAGGGCCCAGTTGTCCTTGATCCAGGTCGAATGGCCGGTCCGCGTCCAGCCGGCCGTCTCCTTGTTCTCGACCTCTCCGCTTTCAGCCAGGGCGAACGCCTGACCGTCCGGCGAGACGCCCGACAGGGCCACGGCGACCGCATAGTTGTCGCCGAAGAAGGTGCCGCTGTCCGAGCTGGCGACATTCCAAAAGAATTCTCCATTGCTCGCCAGGGTCAGCTGGGTGTCCACGGTGACGTCGCCGGCTTCAAGGTGGGCGGTGAAGATGCGGCTTTCCGGACTGACCCGGTTCATCAGGTCGCGCAGCGATCTGGGGGACGACGTCATTCCCGCCGCCGAGAACTTCTGCTGGACGCTTCCCGCGGCTCCGGCCGGGAATTTGAGAGCCGTTCTGACGCTGTTTTCCACCTCGGCCCCCTAGTTGAGCTTGGCTTTCAACTCATCGAGTTCGGCGCGTAGCATGGCCAGTTCCTTGCCGACGTCGCGGTTCTCGACCACCAGCTTGTTCGGGACGTGCACCTCGCCCTCGATGACGACGCCGCCGACGTAGCCGCCGCCCCTGTTCACGACCAGGGTGTCGCCCTCCATGTGCGACAGGGCGAAATTGCTGCCGGGATTCTTGTCGTCGGGATGGACGGCGCTGAAATGCTTGGTGACCGGGTCCTGCTTCATGAAGGTCAGCATCAGGTCCTGGGCCAGCATGCGGACCGACGCCGTCCGCCCCAGGAAGTTCACGCCCAGGATGGTCATGGGACGGATGTTGCTGGTCACGAAGGCCGACACCTCGCCGTTCGCCGAGACGCTGAACTTGTCATTCCCAGACCAGAGCCGAGCGTTGCCGCCGGAGGCGTACAAGACCCACCGCTCGCCCGTGGACGGCATGTTCACAAACCCGCTTTCGCGGTTGGAGAATGAGAAGCCGGCCCCGCCGCCGCCTGAATGGATCTCGTCCCCGCTGACATGGAGGGACCGTTGGGGGCTCGGCTCGTTCACGCCGACGG
Organism: Brevundimonas sp. CURTG3B2_SDJG; assembly: GCF_057364705.1. Lineage (NCBI taxonomy): Bacteria > Pseudomonadati > Pseudomonadota > Alphaproteobacteria > Caulobacterales > Caulobacteraceae > Brevundimonas > Brevundimonas sp. CURTG3B2_SDJG. The sequence continues at coordinate 10,693 of NZ_JBNFOJ010000049.1, read as the reverse complement.
CGCCCTCGGCCAGGATCGCAGAGTCCGTGAATTTGATATCGGTCATCGTGTTCCCTTCCGCTCGCGACCAGAGAACACGGGTCTACGAACCCCGCAATGACACCAGTTCATCACGCAGGTGGTGCGGATTGGACACGCCGGGCGCGAGCGACGCACGGATTTCTTGCGGGATGGTGCCGGCTGCAGGGATCGAACCCGCGACATCCAGTTTACAAAACTGGCGCTCTACCAACTGAGCTAAGCCGGCCAACCGCTTGACGGGCCGCCCTTATGCTGGCGCATGGGGCGGGACGCAAGCCGGAGCCTCACGTGCCGATATCGCTTCCCCACCTGGCGCCGGTGCTGATGCTGGTCGCCTCCAACGTCTTCATGACGCTGGCTTGGTACGGCCACCTGAAGTTCGGCTCCAAGCCCCTGTGGATCGTGGTGATCGTCAGCTGGGGCATCGCCTTCTTCGAATACTGCCTGGCGGTGCCGGCCAACCGGATCGGGCATCAGGTCTATTCGGCGGCCGAGCTGAAGACGATGCAGGAGGTCATCACCCTGATCGTCTTCGCGGTCTTCTCGGTGACCTATCTGGGCGAGAAGCTGACGATGAACCACGCCGTCGGCTTCGCGCTGATCGTGGCCGGGGCGTGGTTCATCTTCAGGGGGCCGCTCTAGGCGGTCTTCCTGCCCAGCTTCAGGCCGCCGATGATCGCCCCGCCCACGACGTAGATGACCAGCAGGTGGCTCCAGTCGATGTGGATCAGGCGGATGTCGGAGGTCTGGTAGATGAAGTTGTAGGCCGAGGTCATCAGGGCGAAGAAGACGCAGGCGGCCAGGCCGATCTTGGCGCCGCCCATCCAGCCTGCCGAGCCCTCGCGAGCGATGAACCAGCCCAGGCCGGTCATGGTCACGAAGGTCTGCAGCAGGCCCAGCAGCATCCACATCGGATCGCCGCCCTCGCCGGTGACGCCGGTCAGGGTCTTCCACTGGGCCTCGAAGATCAGGCCGTACCACAGGAAGCCGACGAAGAAGGCGACGATGGTCGCCGCCAGGATGCCCGGCCAGTTCAACTTGCTCATTTGACGCCCCTCCCAAGGCTCGCGGACGAACCCGCTCGGGGAAGGCTACGCCGACGCCGGCGATCGTCAAGGAACGGCGTTCACTCCAGCTCGGCGGCGATGCGGTCCGCCAGGGCGCGCAAGGTCTCGGCGTCGGCCATCGGCGCGTGGCCGTGGCCCTTCATGGCCGGCCGGCCCAGCGCGGAACGATGTGGAAATGCAGGTGGAAGACCGTCTGGCCGCCGGCCTCGCCATTGTACTGGAAGACCGAGAAGCCGTCGGGCCTCAGCGCCTTCTCGATCGCGCGGGCGGTGCGCTGGGTGGCGGCGACCACCCTGGCCAGGGCGTCGGGTTCGATCTCCAGCAGGGTCCGGGCGGTCGAGGTCTTGGACACGATCAGGACGTGGCCCTCGGACTGGGGGAAGACGTCCATGAAGACAAGCACGTCGTCGTCCTCCCAGACCCGCACCGACGGAATCTCGCCGCGCAGGATCCTGGCGAAGATGTTGTCCGGGTCGTAGGGGGCGTGCAGGGTCATGTCGGGCTCCGGGTCGGTCGGGCGAGGCTAGCAATGTCGGGCGGGGGAGTAGAACCCCCACCCGGTTCCGGTGTTATGGTCAAGACGTCAACGGGAGGCCGTCATGCTGCGTTTCATCGTCCAGTTCCTCGTCACCTGCCTGGCCCTGTGGCTGGCGGCCCAGGTCGTCCCCGGGGTGGCGTTCAGCGACACCGGCTCGCTGCTGCTGGCGGCGGTCCTGCTGGGCCTGGCCAACGCCGTCGTGCGGCCGATCCTGACCATCGTGACCTTCCCGCTGACGCTGCTGACCTTCGGCCTGTTCCTGCTGGTGGTGAACGCCGCGGTGATCGGCCTGGTGGCGATGCTGCTGGGCGGCTTCGCGGTCGACGGCCTGTGGGCCGGCATCGGGGCGGCGATCGTCACCGGCATCGTCAGCTGGATCGCCGGCTGGTTCATCGGCGGCGACCAGCCCCGGCGGGCGGACTAGGGTCAGAGCAACTCACTACGTCATTCCCGGCCCTGTGCCGGGAATCCATGAACGCTGTTGGAAGCCGGCGTGCAATGATGCCGAAGCCCGAGTTCATGGATGGCCGGGACGAGCCCGGCCATGACGATGGGATGAGATGGTTAGTCGGCTATCCGGCGAAACGGCGAAAGCTCTTCCGTCAGCCCCTCGATCTCGGCCTCGACGGCCGGACGCTCGCGCGCCAGATAATCGGCGACGGGGCCGCGCAGGGCGGTGTCGGCGATGAAGTGCGCCGAGTAGACGGGCGAGGGCAGGTAGCCGCGGGCGATCTTGTGCTCGCCCTGAGCCCCCGCCTCGACCCGGGACAGGCCGCGGGCGATGGCGAGCTCGATGGCCTGATAATAGCAGAGCTCGAAATGGAGGAAGGGGACCTGCTCGAGCGCGCCCCACTGGCGGCCGTACAGCGCGTCGCGGCCGATCAGGTTCAGGGCGCCGGCGATCGGAGCGCCGCCGCGGAAGGCCATGACCAGGGCGATGCGGTCGGCCATCGTCGCCCCGATGCGGCTGAAGAAGTCGCGGGTCAGGTAAGGCCGGCCCCATTTGCGCGAGCCGGTGTCCATGTAGAAGGCGAAGAAGGCGTCCCAGTGGGCGTCGGCGATCTCGGCGCCGGTCAGGACCCGGATGTCCAGGCCGGCCTGGGCTTCGCGGCGCTCGCGCCGGATGGTCTTGCGGCGGCTGGACGACAGGGCCGACAGGAAGTCGTCGAAGGTCGAATAGCCGCCGTTGCGCCAGACGTACTGCATGTCCTGGCGCTGCAGCAGCCCCGCCCGGCCCATGGCGTCCCAGTCGCCGCGGCTGGGGAAGGTGACGTGCAGCGAGGAGACGCCGAGGCGTTCGGTCAGGGTCAGGGCGCCTTGGAGCAGGGCCTCGCGGACCGTGGCGGCGTCGGCGTCCGGGTGGGTCAGGAAGCGGGGGCCGGCGACGGGGGTGAAGGGCACGGCGCCCAGCAGCTTGGGATAGTAGCGGCCGCCGGCGCGCTCATAGGCCTCGGCCCACCCATGGTCGAAGACGTATTCGCCCTGGCTGTGGCCCTTCAGCCAGAGGGGCATGACGCCGATGATCCGGCCGTCCTGGTCGGCCAGCGACAGGTGGCGGCCGGCCCAGCCCTCGGCCGGGACCGCGCTGCCCGAGGCCTCGCAGGCGTTCAGGAAGTCGAACGAGACGAACGGGTCGCCGGTCGGGGCGGCGCAGGCGTCCCAGGCGTCGCGGCCGACATCGGCCACGGTGCGGTGGACTTGGAGGGTGAAGCTCATTCCGCCACATCCCGTCCGTCATTCCGGGGCTCGGCGCAGCCGAGAACCCGGAACCCAGGGGAGGTGTCCAACTTTGTCGGCGCGCCATCGACGCCCGGCGCGGCGCTCCTGGGTTCCGGGCTCCGCTGCGCGGCCCCGGAATGACGAAGAAGAGGGTTCGCCCGGATCAGCGGACTTCCACGATGGCGTCGATCTCTACGGCGAAGCCCAGCGGCAGGCGGTAGACGCCGACGGCCGAGCGGGCGTGGCGGCCCTTGTCGCCGAAGACCTCGACCATCAGGTCCGAGCAGCCGTTGATGACGGCCGGAATGGCCTCGAAGTCGCCGGCGGCCTGGACGAAGCCGCCCAGCTTCACGACGCGGACGACCCGCTCCAGGTCGCCGTCCAGGGCGGCCGACATCTGGGCCAGCAGGTTGACGCCGCACATGCGCGCGGCGGCCTGGGCCTGCTGCGGGCGAGACGTCGGCGCCACGGTGCCCTTCACGCCGCCCGAGGCGTCGTTGGACAGCTGGCCGAGATGTGGAGCAGGGTCCCCGACTGGACGAAGGGCACGTAGTTGGCGACCGCCTTGGCGGGTTCCGGCAGTTGGATGCCGAGTTCGGCGAGGCGGACGGCGACGGTCATGAAAGGCTCCTCAAGGATTGTGGGCGGGGTTTAGCGCGTTCCTCCTCCAGAGGGGAGGGGGAGGCGGGTTGGTCTTACGGGAGGGGTCTGGCGCTTGGGGTTCTGCCTGGGCTGGTTCATACGAAGGCCACGAAGGAAGGGAAGCCACGAAGGGCGCGAAGGGGCCGGTGAGCGAAGCCGCGCGCAGCGCCTTCATGTCAACGAAGACTGGAATGCCCGCGGCGCAACGCGCGCGCGATCTCGTCGTGTCCTTCGTGTGGTCTTCGTGGCCTTCGTGTGAACCAGCCGACCTCGATCAGGACGCTAGGCGACTCATATCGGAACGCCGGTTGGGGACATCATCCCTTCAGCGCCCGACCCGCCACCACCGCGGCCTTGCCGAACTTCTTGCGCAGGGCGTCGATGGCGGTTTCGGTCTTCAGCGCCCGGGTCTCGGCGGTTTCGAACAGGGCGTGGTTGTCAGAGGCGGGCAGGACTTCGCCCATGCCGATGCCGATCAGGCGATAGGGGATGCCCAGTTCGGGGGCCATCAGGGCGCGGCCGGCGGCGAACAGGGCGCGGGCGGTCTGGACCGGTTCGGGCAGGCTGACGCGGCGGGTGACGATCTTGAAGTCGGTGCGGCGCAGCTTCAGCACGATCACCCGGCTGGCGACGCCGTCCTTGCGCGCCTTGGCGGCCAGTTTTTCGCAAAGCGGCCAGAGCTCGTTCTCCAGGTCGGCGGCGGCGGTCAGGTCCTCGTTGAAGGTGATCTCGGCGCTCATGCCCTTGCGGTCGTGCTCGGGCTTCACCACGCGGGCGTCGCGGCCGTGCGCCAGGTCGTGCAGGCGCAGGCCGGTCTCGCCGTACCGCTTGACCAGATCGCGGACGTCGGCGGCGGCCAGGTCGCCGACGGTGGCCAGGCCGTCGCTCTGCAGGGTCTTGCCGAAGACCGGGCCGACCCCGGGCAGGATGCGGACCGAGCGGGGCGCCAGAAGGGCCGGGGCGTCGGTTCCCAGGACCGAGAAGCCGCGCGGCTTGTCCAGTTCGGACGCGACCTTGGCCAGGAAGCGGTTGGTCGCCAGGCCGATGGAGACGGTCAGGCCGGTCTCGTCCTCGATCCGTTTCTGCAGGCGGACCAGCTGGAAGGCCGGCGGACCGCCGTTCAGCCGCTCGGTGCCCTTCAGGTCGATCCAGGCCTCGTCCAGCGACAGGGTCTGCACCAGGGGCGTCAGCTCGCGAACGAAGCCGAAGATGCGCTGGCTCTCGGGGACGTATTTGGCGAAATTCGGCTTAATGACCACGGCGTCGGGACAGGCCTTCAGCGCCTTGAACATCGGCATGGCCGAACCCACGCCGTACAGACGCGCGACGTAGCAGGCGGTGGAGACCACCCCCCGCTTGCCGCCGCCGACGATGACGGGAAGGTCGCGCAGTTCGGGCCGATCGCGCTTCTCGACCGAGGCGTAGAAGGCGTCGCAGTCCAGGTGGGCGACATGCAGGGCGTCCAGCTCGTCATGGGCGATCACGCGCCGGGATCCGCACGCGCCGCAGCGCTCGACCTTGCGGTCGGCGGTCCAGAGGCAGTCGCGGCAGATGGACTTCATGAGGACGGGATTGTGCCCGAGGCGGCTTCCGCTCGCCATCGCCATTCCTTGGGCGCGCGCGATGAGACCGAGGGTTCATCACGAAGCCACGCGGCGCTAAACGTTCGAGCTTCTTATCGGAACCGGCGCTTCACCCCAACTTAAGACCCGGTGGGTCAGAGTTCTTCGGAAGAAGGCGAACAGCCCCCCAGGTGGTGATGTCCAAGAAAGTCCTCATCGTCGAGGATAACGAGCTGAACATGAAACTCTTTCATGACCTGCTCGATTCCCAGGGCTACGAGACGCTGCAGACCCGCGAGGGCCTGCAGGCGCTGGCCTTGGCGCGCCAGCATCGACCCGATCTGATCCTGATGGACATCCAGCTGCCCGAGATCAGCGGCCTGGAAGTCACCAAGTGGCTGAAGGACGACGAGGAGCTGAACCACATCCCCGTGGTCGCCGTGACCGCCTTCGCGATGAAGGGCGACGAGGAGCGGATCCGGCAGGGAGGCTGCGAGGCCTATATCTCCAAGCCGATCTCGGTGATGCACTTCCTCGAGGTCGTGCGGAAGCATCTGGGGTAGGACGGCATGACGGCGCGCATCCTTGTCGTTGACGACGTCGAGCCGAACGTGCGGCTGCTCGAGGCCAAGCTGACGCTGGAATACTATGAGGTGCTGACCGCCATGGACGGCGCGACGGCGCTGGAGATCGCCGCGGCCGAACGGCCCGACATCGTCCTGCTGGACGTGATGATGCCCGGCATGGACGGGTTCGAGACCTGCCGGCGGCTGAAGGCCGACCCGGTCACGCGGCACATCCCGGTGGTGCTGGTCACCGCGCTGGACGGGCGCGAGGACAAGATCAAGGGGTTGGAGGCCGGGGCCGACGACTTCGTCACCAAGCCGATCGACGACATCATCCTGTTCGCCCGCGTGAAATCGCTGGTGCGGCTGAAGGCGGTGATGGACGAACTGCGCGAGCGCGAGGAAAGCGGGCGGCGGTTCGGCGTGGACACCGACGGCGCGGGCCGGCTGGCCCGGCTCGGGCGGGCGGGTGCTGGTGGTCGACGACAATCCCCGCCAGGCCGAGAAGATCTCGCAGCAGCTGACGGCCGAACACCGGCCGGTGGTTGAGACCGATCCCGCGGCGGCCCTGATCGCGGCGCGCGGCCCGGTGGACCTGATCATCGTCAACGTCTCGAGCTCGGAGTTCGACGGCCTGCGGCTGGTGGCCCAGATCCGCTCGACCGAGGCGTCGCGGCGCACGCCGATCTTGGCGGTGGTCGATCCGGCGGACAGGCCACGCCTGGTCAAGGCGTTGGAGCTGGGGGTCAACGACATCCTGCCCAAGCCGGTGGACACCGAGGAGCTGGAGGCCCGCGCCCGGACCCAGATCCGGCGCAAGCGCTACGCCGACTTCCTGAAGCAGAAACTCGACTACAGCCTGGAGATGGCGGTCACCGACGCGCTGACCGGACTGCATAACCGCCGCTACATGGCCGGGCAGCTGCAGGCCCTGGTGGGCCGGGCCGGGCAGGGCGGCGACGGGGTCGCGGTGCTGGTCATGGACATCGACCATTTCAAGCAGGTCAACGACGGCTTCGGCCACGACGCCGGCGACGAGGTGCTGCGCGAGTTCGCGGTCCGGCTGGCGACCAATGTGCGGGCCATCGACCTGCCCTGTCGGCTGGGGGGCGAGGAGTTCGTGGTGGTGATGCCGGGCGCCAGCCTGGAGGCCGCCGCGCGGGTGGCCGACCGCATCCGCCGAGACGTGGCCGACCAGCCCTTCCCGATCATGGGCGGGGCCGAGAGCCTGACGATCACCGTCTCGGTGGGGGTCGCCGCCTCCATGGACGGCGACACGCCCGACGGCCTGCTGAAGCGGGCGGACGAGGGGGTCTACGAGGCCAAGTCGCGCGGGCGGAACCAGGTGATCGCGCGGGCGGCGTAGGGAGGGAGGGGCCGATGCGCCGACCTCACAAGCCCTGGATGGCCCTCTCGACGCGACGGAGCATATCGCCCTCGAGCGGAAGAATCGGCCGCGGAGGCTGAGCGGTCGTGCGGCCGAGCAGGTTCGCCGCGGCGTACATCACCCGCAGGCCGCTGCGCTCCCGGAAGAGGTCCCAGAGGGCGTGGAACGGGCGTCATGCCGGTCGGCCTCCGGTCCCGATCCCTCGCGCGCCGCACTGGCGAGGGCGGCGGCGGGGGCCGTGAACAGGCCGGCCGCGACACTGTACCAACAGTCCGCTCCGGCCAGCAGAGCGTCCTTGCAGCCCCAATCGCCGCTGTAACCGATGGACAGACGGGGCGCGGCCCGCCGGAAGGCCTGCAGATCGGCGGCGAGGTCTCCGACGGCCGGCAGAGGGAGCTTGATCGCGGCGACCGTGGGCATCTCGGCGATGCGGGCGACGAGCTCGGGCCGGAAGGTGAAGTGAGTGGTGGTCGGATTGTCGTAGATGCAGATCGGAAGGTCGGTCGCGCGCGACGGCGGCGAAATGCTGGAACACCTCTTCGTCGGTCAGCGGCGCGTAGCTGACCGGAGCCAGAAGCAGGCCCGACGCGCCTTCCAGAGCGGCGTCCCGCGCCAGGTCGCAGGCCTGGTCGGTTCGGAGCGCGCCGACGCCGACCATGACGGGGATCGAACGCGCCTCGCGGACTGCGGCCGCCACGGCCCGCCGCCGCTCCGCGCGGGTCAGGAACATATAGGTCCCGGTGCTGCCGAGCAGGCCGACCGAATCCGCGCCGCCGTCCTCGATATGGCGAACGAGGCCGCGCATTTCGTCCTCAAGGACCTCGCCCGCGGGGGTGGCCGGCGTGATGGGGAAGGCCGAAAGACCGGAAAAGACGGTCATGCTGCGACTCCTGCTCCGGTAGATTCAGACGGTCTGAAGCCGTCGGCTCAAGTCAGGCCTGGCTTTCGATTGTGTCGGAACCCCTCATCGGGATCGGTTAGCGGGTCATCCACGGCTTGGACTTGCCGGCCGCGATGCGGGCGGCCTGTTCGCGCTGGAACTTGCCCCCGCGGGGCGGCTGGGGGCGGGCGTCGATCTTCGCCTGCTTCAGGCGCAGGGCGCGCTGGGCGGGGGTTCGCCGGCGGGCGGGGCGTCGTCGCGGTCGGTCATGGGGATAGTTTAACATGGCGTGCGGTCACCTCTCCATTCGCAGTCAAGCGAATGGAGAGGACAGGTCGATGCGGAGCAGCGACCAGGTGAGGGCGACACCGGTGGATGGGATCGGAGCTCTACCGGCCCAGGCCGGCGTCGCCCTCACCTGATCGCTTCGCGATCTGTCCTCTCCATCGCCTTGAGGGGCGATGGAGAGTTGAAAACGAAAAACGCCCGGTCATCGCTGACCGGGGTGTTCCGAAAATCATCAGGCGATCAAGATCTTACTTGATCTTGCCTTCCTTGAACTCGACGTGCTTCTTCACGACCGGGTCGTACTTCTTGACGACCATCTTTTCGGTCATGGTGCGGGCGTTCTTCTTGGTGACGTAGAAGAAGCCGGTGTCGGCGGTCGAGTTCAGGCGGATCTTGATGGAAGCCGGCTTGGCCATCGGACAATTACCTTTGCGACGGCGAAAGCCGCTGAAATGAGAGGCGCGGAACATACTCAGGACGCCTGCGAAGTCAACGGGCGTCTCGCCGCATTGAGCATCGGACCGGCCAGGGCCACGCTGCGGGCCATGAAAACCCTGTTTCTCGCCGCCGTCGCGGCCGTCTCCTTGTCCGTTTCGGCCGCCGCGCCCGCCGCCGCGCAGGAGCCGGCCGATCCGCAGGACGCCTTCCTGGCGCGGCTGAACGCCTTGTGCGGGCAGCGGTTCGAGGGGCGGGTGACGACCACCGACGCGGCCGACGCGGATTTCGCCGGCAGCCGCCTGGTGATGCATGTGCGCGACTGCGCGCCGAACGAGGTCGGGATCCCGTTCGCGGTGGGCGAGGACCGGTCGCGGCGTTGGATCGTGACGCGGACGGATGAGGGTCTGTGGCTCAGGCACGACCACCGCGACCCCGAGGGCGTCATCCACGGCTATCACATGTACGGCGGCGACACGGTCGGGCCGGGAACGCCGTCGCGGCAGGAGTTTCCGGTGAACCAGGCTTCGATCGACCAGTTCATCGCGGGCGGCGGCCAGGTCTCGACCACCAACGTCTGGGCGGTCGAGGTCCACCCGGATCGGATGTTCGCCTATGAGCTGCGCCGGCCCTCCGGCCGGTTCCTGCGGGTGGAGTTCGACCTGACCCGGCCGTTGGCGGACTAGGTTCAATCGACGTTCAGTCGACAGCCTTCACGCCTATCCCAACCCTTGCCCTCGTCATGGCCGGGCTTGTCCCGGCCATCCATGATCGCCGCCAGCGACATGCAGGTCTCGATTCCGGCCCCTCGCGTTCATGGATTCCCGGCACAGGGCCGGGAATGACGGGTTTGAATGTCGATTGAACCTAGAGCGCGCGCCAGCCCGCCGTCGGACGGACGGTGGCGCAGGCGGGCGTGCCGTCCTTGCCCTTGCCGGGCAGCACGACCTCCAGCGTCCGGCCGGCGCGAGCCTGGTCCAGCAGGGCGGGCGGGATGTCGTGGATGTCGATCTTGGCCCGGCGCGCCCAGACGCTGCCGTGATCGCCCGCCGACTGGCCGATGCGGATGTAGACGAAGCGACGCTGGGGCCCCTCGCGCCGGACGAAGGGGCCGAGGACGCGATTGTCCTCCGACAGGCGGATGGGGACGTCGAAGGACAGAGGCGCCTCGGAGGCCGTCACCGGCTCGAACGGGGCGTCGTCCTTCTGCAGGCTGTAGCGGACGCCGGCGACCGGGTCGGCGATGGTCAGGCGCAGGGTGATCGTCGTGTCGGCCATGGCTCAGTCCTGGTGCTCGACCACGTGCCGACCGCGGACCATGCGGACGAACGGCAGGGGGCGGGCCGGGTCGGACAGGCGTTCTGCGACCTCGCCCAGGACGAAGCGCGTGATGGCGGGCAGGTCCAGGCCGCGGGCGTCGTCCAGCGGCAGCCAGGCGATCTCGTCCAGCTCGCCGGAACCGGCGGTGGGCTCGGGATGCAGCAGGGCCGAGGCGTCGGCCATGAAGAAGCGGGCGTCGAAACGGCGCGTGCGGCCCGGCGGGGTGATGGCGCGGGCGACGTAGCGGAGCGCGGCCAGGTCCGGCAGG